>CANGZP010000005.1 GCA_947458475.1 Cyclobacteriaceae bacterium
AGAGTGGAACTTGGGAGACCCCCAGCTAGAATTGATTGGAATTCTTAGCCCTTCGGAGGTAGTAGCTTTGGGATGCTATTCCAATACTTTTTTTACGATTTTCCGCTTGATCACGACTACACAAAGCCAAGAAAAGAATGCAGCAAGGACGCCAACAAGCGCTCCAAAAAACAGATCCAAAGGATAGTGTACTCCAAGGTAAATTCGAGTGTAGCTTACCACAAGGGCATAAAGAAATAACCAAGCGATGGCCTTTTGCTTTTTACCTAGTTTGAGGGTTAAAAATGTAGCCAAGCCAAAGGTATTGGCTGCATGAGAGGAAACAAACCCATATAATCCACCGCATCGACCATAATTGTGCATCATTCCTTCCCAGCGTGGATCATTGCAAGGACGGAGCCGTTCAAAATAGGGTTTCATCAATCCCGAGCTAACTTGATCGGCAAGCAGGATAGTAAGCATAACACCACCAAGGATCCATACTATATTCTTGGAATCTATACGGTAGATCAAATAGAGGAGCAACACATACAAAGGAATCCAAGTGATTGTTTGCGTAAGTTGCAGCACAACGGGATCCAATGCCTCCAAATGGAAGGAATTAAGCCATAGAAAGGCCTTCTCGTCCCAATAGTTGATGGTTTCAATCATGGTTGTAGCTGAGCCAGTCAATGCCTTTTTTTAGATGATCCAAGGTGAATTGCTCTGGGCTACCTGCCTGGGGTTGATGTTGGTAGGTCCATTCTGCCTGTGGGGGCATGCTCATCAAAATGCTTTCGGTTCGCCCATTAGTATCTAATCCAAACTTTGTTCCTGCATCCCAAACCAAATTGAATTCTACATATCGGCCACGACGTAGGTTTTGCCAAGCTTTTTGGTTCGGACCAAAGGGTTGACTTGCATTTTTATGCATCAAATGGATGTATACTTCCGGAAATAGTCTTCCAAGGGCAAGGCTAAAATCCAGAATCTCTTGAAAATGGCTGTCCGATGTAGCGCTCAAGCGATCGTAAAAAATCCCTCCAATTCCGCGAGTTTCTTCCCGATGTTTGATGAAAAAGTATTCATCTGCCCAATCTTTGAACTTGGGATAGTAGCTTGGGTCAAAGGAGTCACAGGTTTCTTTCAACTTCTGGTGAAAAAAAGTTGCATCCTCGGGGACAATGTAGTGGGGTGTCAAATCTATTCCTCCACCAAACCAATGGGTGCCATCCTCCATTTCGAAATAGCGGATGTTCATGTGGATGATTGGGACCATCGGACTGAAGGGATGCAAAACGATGGATACGCCAGTAGCGAAAAAAATGCCGGACTCCAATCCAAGTTTGTCGGAAATCTTTTTGGGTGTAGGCCCATGCACTGCAGAAAATGCGACCCCCCCTTTTTCAAGGAGAGCTCCATCTTGGAAAATTCGAGTTTGACCTCCTCCTCCTGCTTCTCGAGTCCAAGTATCTGCTTTAAACTTTCCTAAACCGTCTCCAGCCTCTAGCGCATCGCAAATGTATTCCTGCATTTGCTTGTAAATGGCGGCGATTTCTTCTTTTGATTTTCTACTCATTGGCCTATTGATTTTAGAATGGATATCCAATTCCAAAATTAAACACGGTTTGTCCTCTTTCCCCAAAGGGTCTATTCAAACGGATATTGTCAAGAATCCAACGCTGTCCTTCTTGGCGTGCGGGATCTAGGGCTTTGGTAGCTAGGTCAAGGCGGATGACCAAAAAGTCAAAATCCATGCGCAAGCCCACCCCTGTTCCGATGGCAATCTCTTTGTAAAATCGATCGTATCTAAAATCTGCTCCAGGGCGAGCATCGTCTCGACCAATCATCCAAGAGTTACCAGCATCAAGGAAAACAGCCATATCGAAGTAGCTAAACAACTTTCTTCGGTACTCAAACATACTCTCAAGAATCATTTCAGCAGGTTGCTCATTTCGGTAATCGTAACTTCCTCCTGGTCCTGTGATTGGGGTAGAACTTCCAGGTCCTAGTCTTCTCGCCTGCCATGCACGGATACTCGTGCCTCCTCCAGCAAAGAAATACTTCTCATAGGGCAAAATCCCCGCACTGACTCCATATGGGCGAGCCAAGCCAAAATTCAGTCGGTAGGCAAGCGTCTGTTTCTTACTAATTGGATAATACCTCCTGTAATCTACCTGGCCTTTTAACCATTGGAAATTGGCATAATCAATCTCTGGGGAATCGTTTCTCCGAACATTGGTGAAATTCAGCGTAGTACCACCACTTTCTCCAAAAATTCGGAGAAGGGAAGCTTTTCGCGCTGAGAAGTCCCCATAGCGATTGAAGTTGATTAAAGTTTGACCTGAAAAACTGCTGATCAAGGAGGGTAGAAATGACCAGATTAGGTTGTTCCCATCTTTTTGTAAATTTTCAAGAATCCCTAGAAATTCATCTTGAATATAGGGCGTACGGATGTAGCTGACGTCCGCGGCATTGATGGTAAAGGACTGCCGGTTATTTCGCGTAGACCAGGTATATCCCAATTGTCCATTGATTGCATTTCGGTCGTATTCAGGCCTATTGGTACTCAAATACCCAAATTGAACGCGAGTGTTTGGATTGTATTTCCCAAACTGTTGGAGTGTCTTAGGTGCAAAAGGGATGATGAATCTGGGGAAAATTACAGAAAGCGAGGTATTGATTTCGCTACTCTGGTAGACACCCTGACCTGTGGCCGAAGCAACACCTTCCAATCCTGCGCGGAAATTGAGTTCCAACAATTCTCCTGCCCTAAAGAAATTACGATTCCGCAAAGCTGTACTGAAGAATGGTCCTGGCAGCTGCTCGGTGATAGTCATCCCCAGCTGATTGGTGAGCTGGTATTTTTGATTGGGTTGGGTATAGATACTAGCGGTCAAAGAAGTTCCTAGTGTATCAAATGTGATATTGACAAATCGAAAAAGGTCCAGGCTATTGATCAGGCGTTGCGTTTCAAGTGCATCCGTTCGATTGTAAGGCTTGCCTTTTTGCAATTGAATTCGAGAGGCAAGGACTTTGGCAGAGTAACGATCCCGGTAAAACGAAAAATCAATCCCTTGGTACTGGGTTTGAATTTGTCGGTCAGCAAACTCATCTGAAGGGGGGTTGATGCGTAGGCTGATGGAATCAATCGTGTATACTTGATGGCTTTCAGCGAAGGTGGGCTTTTGGATGACTTGCTCTATCCGTATGGACTTCGCTGCCGTATCTTGGTAAGCGATGAAGTTGATATAGGACTTCGAAAACATGTAGTAGCCCTTATTTTTCAGCAATTCTTCCAGCCGATTTCGTTCTGCTGTAATATTATCTTGGTTGTAAATCTGACCTTTCTGGAGAAAGGAATTTGATGAAAAGCTGAAAATCAGGTTTTGTAATTCCGGATTATCTACACGAGAATACACCGAATCTAAGAGGTAGGGCTTTTTTTCTTCGATTAGGTAGGAGATAGAGGCTTTTTTATTTTTAGTTGAAATACTGTAGTCTACGGCAGCATCAAAAAAACCATGATTGATCAGGTAACCTTTCATGTTCCTGCTGGACTTTTCAACCAGGTTACTATCTAAGATGACTACAGGGTTTCCAGTACGCATCAGCGTATTTCCGTACTCGATCTTCTTATCAAGACCTTCTAGCTTAAGCTTTAAATTTTCCCCTTTTCGTTTGTAGGCCAATTCACTGGATTGTGCTTCCTTATTCAATTGAAGAGTATTCAATTGATCGATCACTTTTTGGCGCTTGGCAGCTACTTTGCTGCTGTCGTAAAATTGGCTTCCCAGTCGGTAAAGTAGTACCCCAGGGGAGGTTCCGAGAATCCGGGTATTGGGTTCTTGCTCGAGCAATTGCAGCAGTGCGTCCGCATCGGCTTGATTTATGCCGACTATTTCATTGTCGTAGACTACATTCTCTCCCTCTTCCAAATTTCTGGTCAAAGAGCAGCCAAGGCAAAACCAGAGTAGACTGAGAAAAAGTATATATTTGAAAGATTTCAAGTTCGAATTGGAGGAGGAATGCTAAGCAAAAATACGGTTAAGTTTATAAAATCCTTACATCAAAAAAAATACCGAGTTGAGTCGGGTAAATTCTTTGTGGAAGGCGAGAAAAGTGTACTAGAAGTACTTCAGTCTAGTTTTACGGTGGATTTACTGCTTGTTACTCAAGAGTTTGCTACAAAACACGCCAAAGTATTGTCTGGCGTTCAAGCGGAAGTTGAGTATGTAACTACCAATCAGCTCGAACAGGTGGGACAGTACCAAAGTAACGATGCTGCCTTGGCAGTGGTTCAAATGAAGCCAAACGAAGCCTTTACACCCGTAAAAGGAGAACTTATCCTTGCCTTGGATGAGGTGCGGGATCCGGGCAACCTGGGTACAATCATTCGTATTGCCGATTGGTATGGCATCAAAAAGTTAATTTTTTCTTCGTACACCGCAGAATTTTACAATCCTAAAGTGATTCAATCTTCCATGGGTTCGTTTACACGGGTTCAGTTTTACTATGGCGATCTCGGCCAAGCGTTTCAAGCGTGGAAGCTACCCGTCTATGGTGCTTTTTTGGAAGGAGAATCCATCCATCAACTTACAAATCCAGCTCCTGGAGTGCTTTTACTTGGAAATGAGTCCCAAGGAATTTCAAAGGAGGTGGAAAAGTGGGTGAGTAATACCATTACCATTCCAGGCTTTGGAAATGCAGAATCACTCAATGTTGCGATAGCCACAGCGATTTTTTGTGATAATTTCAAAAGGATGCTAAATCAGTAATGGGTAAACTAAGCAAGCTACTTTCTCGGCTAGGGCTGAATGGATTTTTGGTTGGCATTTTGGCTTCTATTGGCTTGGCTGCAGTTTTCCCAGAGTTCGGCTCAGCGAATTCAGGTTTCCCATGGAAACCTATAATTCAGGTCGGTATTGGATTACTTTTCTTTTTATATGGGTTGAAACTAGATCCCGCACAACTTCGTTCGGGCCTCAGTAATTGGAGATTGCATCTTTTAATTCAAGTGACCACCTTTTTGGTTTTTCCGATTATTATTTTCCCAATTTTATATCTTTTTCCAAACCTAGACCCAAATCTTGCTTTGGGTATTCGTTTCCTAAGTGCCTTACCTTCAACCGTCAGTGCATCAGTAGTCCTGGTTGCCATTGCAAGAGGTAATGTGGCGGCTACTATTTTCAACGCCAGTTTGTCAAGTTTATTAGGAATAGTTTTGACGCCACTGTGGATGAAGTTAGCAAGTGTCAACAGCGCTGCTGAATTCGACTTGGCGGTTGCGTTTCAAGATTTATCCTTCAAAGTCTTAGTTCCAGTGGTTCTGGGGATTTCTTTGCACAAGTACATTTTTCCAAGATTAAAAAATGTATTGACTCGGCTTAAATTTTTAGATCAATCGGTGATTTTAATTTTAGTGTTTACCACCTTTTCTGAGTCTTTTTCTCAAGGTGTCTTCAATTCATTCCCGATTAAAAATTTAATCACGTTGTTTGCTGGAATTTCAGGGATTGTGATCCTAGCACAAATGGTGCTCTATTTTTCTGCTTTCAAATTGGGATTTTCAAAAGAGGATAGAATTACGGCTCTTTTTTGCGGATCTACAAAATCATTGGTGCATGGGGTAGCAATTGGAAAAGTATTATTCCCGAGTTCCTCTTTACTTGGCTTGGTCCTATTGCCTATCATGATGTATCATTTGCAGCAATTGATCCTAGGAAGTTTATTGGCAAGACGCTTTGAAAAAAATAAGCCCTGAAAAAAATCAGGGCTCATATTATTCACATGTATTTTCCAGCTAATTCGCTGACCAATTCTCGATAGGCTAAGTCAGCATCTTCTTTGGATTTCCCTTTTAATGTTAGCCAGGCGTTGTATTTCGCGGCCGCTTTAAAATCAAATCCTCCTGGTCTTTCCTCCTCATTGTCTCCTTCGGTAGCTTGCTTGTACAAGCCATACAAGCGAAGAAGTTCTTCGTTGGATGGGCGGGAAGTAAATTTTTGGGTTAGGGCAACTGCCTCTTCAAGCGTTTGTGGTGTCATCGATTCTTAGGATCTAAGCTTTGTATTTTTTTAACGAATAAAAAAACGCCTTTTTTCTTGTTAGCTAGATGAACAAACTAAAGAAAAAAGGCGCTGGAGGATAATTCAAAGGATTAACGATTTGGCATCGCTACGTAATCTCTTTCTGTAGCTCCGGTATATACTTGTCGAGGTCTACCGATTGGTTCGCCTTTTTCAGTCATTTCCTTCCACTGCGCAATCCAGCCTGGTAAACGACCCAAGGCAAACATCACAGTAAACATGTCGGTAGGAATACCAAGGGCTCTGTAAATGATGCCAGAGTAAAAATCCACATTTGGATACAACTTTTTATCCACGAAATAAGGATCATTCAAGGCAGCAAATTCCAATTCTTTTGCAATCTCAAGGATTGGATCTTTAACCCCTAATTTTGCCAAAACATCGTCTGCAGCTTTCTTGATTATTTTCGCTCTTGGATCGAAGTTTTTGTAAACGCGGTGACCAAATCCCATCAAACGGAACGGATCGTTCTTGTCTTTGGCCTTGTCTAGGTATTTTTTGGTATTTCCGCCGTCAGCTTTTATTGCCTCCAGCATTTCAATTACGGACTGGTTGGCTCCACCATGTAGTGGCCCCCAAAGGGCATTGATACCTGCTGAGATCGAAGCGTAAATTGGACCTTGAGAAGAACCAACCATACGAACGGTGGAGGTGGAGCAGTTTTGCTCGTGATCTGCATGAAGAATCAAAAGTGCATCCAAAGCTTTGGCTACTACTGGGTCTACTTGATAGCGCTCTGCAGGAAGTGCAAACATCATTTTCAAGAAGTTGGAGCAGTAGTCCAGTGAGTTGTCAGGATAGTTCACTGGATGTCCCATCTTGTTTTTATAGGCCCAAGCTGCGAAAGTTGGCATCTTGGCAAGCAGACGAATCATGCTCAAGTTGACTTCTTCTGGTGTGCTGTTTGGATTAAGTGAATCCGGATAGAATGCAGATAATGAGCAGATTAAAGAGGAAAGTACACCCATTGGATGGGCATTGGAAGGAAATCCGTCCAAGATTTTTTTGATGTCTTCATGTACCAAGGTGTGGTAGGTGATCTGCTTCGTGAAATCTTCAAACTGAGCCTGTGTGGGTAGTTCACCATAAATCAGGAGGTAAGCCACTTCCATGAAGCTTGATTTTTCGGCAAGGTCTTCGATTCGATAGCCTCTGTATCGAAGGATACCTTCTTCGCCATCTAAAAATGTGATCGAACTCGTTGTTGAACCTGTATTTTTGAAGCCAGAGTCAATGGTGATTAGACCAGTATCGCTTCTAAGTTTTGCAATGTCAATAGCAGGTTCATTTTCAGTACCAATGATTACTGGAAATTCAAATTCTTGTCCTTTGTAGAACAGCTTGGCAGAATCAGACATGTTGGGTAGGGTTGTAGCTTATTTTGGTTGTTTAACTCTAAAATCGGCCTCAAGTTACTAAAATCACCCATTTTTTAAATAAATTATTCAAATGGTAATCAGAACTCCAGGTTGAATCAAATGAGGCATAGGTAATTCAATTCTAAGGAATTGATAATCAGTTGCTTTCTGAAATTTTATGGATAAATCCCTTTTATGGAAAGGATAATCTCCTTTTGTGAGCAAACAAAAAAGTCCCGAAGGACTTTCTTAATCACAAAAATGTTCAAAAACTTCTACCAAGTGCTCCCCAATCATTTTGGCATTTCTTCCTTCAATATGGTGTCTCTCAATAAAGTGGACGAGTTCACCATCTTTAAATAATGCCATCGCTGGAGAGGAGGGAGGGTAGGGCAATACCAACTCTCGAACCTTGGCAACTGCATCCCGGTCATTCCCAGCAAATACAGTAGCTAATGTTGTTGGTTTCTTGCCAGCTTGCTCTAGGGCCATTCGTACGCCTGGTCTAGCTGCGCCAGCAGCACATCCACATACCGAGTTGACTACTACGAAAGTAGTTCCTTTGTGATTTGGACCTAGGTGAGCCGCAACTTGCTCTGCTGTACGAAATTCTTCGAATCCAACGGCAGACAATTCAGTGCGCATGGGGGCGATTAATTCTTCAGGATACATAATTCTGTCTGTTTATTTTTTCGTGTTAAAGAAATCCTAATTCTAATTTAGCTACCTCAGACATCATGTCTTGGGTATAGGGTGGTTCAAAGGTTACTTCCACTTCCACATGGTTAATTCCTTCGATTTGCTGAATCTTCTCCTTCACTTCTGAAGGAATAAATTCTGCCGATGGGCAATTTGGAGAAGTTAGCGTCATCAATACAAATACATTGTTTACTGGGTAAACACTGATCTCATAGATCAATCCGAGTTCATACACATCCACGGGGATTTCTGGGTCATACACCAACTTGATGGCAGTAACCACCTTGTCCCGCAGGTTGTCAATTTGGATTTTAGTATCGGAAGTTTCGTCGACGTTCATCTTAGGCGTTTTGCTTGGTTTGAAAAGCTAGTGCATAGCGCTTCATTTGATTCATCATTGCAGCCAATCCATTGGATCGTTGACTGCCCAAGATATTACCCATTCCAATTCGGGGGATAAAATCTAGATTTGCTTCAAGAATCTCCTTTGGGCTTCGATCATTCAATACACGAATGAGTAATGAAATCAACCCTTTGGTAATGTCCGTATTGCTATCGGCTTTATAAATTACTTTTCCTTCCTGCTCCTCCGCTACTAGCCATACCTTCGATTGGCAGCCTTGGATGATGTATTCATCCTTACGGAAGTCCTCTGGATAGGGTTCTAAACTTCCGCCCAACTCCATGATGTAAAAGATGGTTGATTCTCGGTCGTCACCCAGAATTTCGAATTCGGACACGATTTCATTTTGTATGTCTGCTATCGTGCTCATTTATTTTTAAGGCTTGCGATTTTGGAGACTGCTTGCGCAAATACATCCACTTCTGCACGGGTATTGTAAACTGCAAAGGAGGCGCGTACAGTTCCTTCTAATCCCAATCTGCGCATCAAGGGCTGTGTACAGTGGTGGCCTGTACGAACTGCAATGCCTTTGGCATCGAGCAACTGTCCCACATCAAATGGGTGCATCCCTTGAACGTTAAAGGAGAAAACGGCTACTTTTTCGGGAGCAGTACCCACAGGAATCAAGCCCTTAACATCACGTAGGATTCCAGTGGCATAGTCCAGCAAGTCATTTTCATGCGCTAGGATTTGCTTTTTACCCGTTGTAAAAATAAAATCAAGCGCAGGCTTAAATGCGATTACCTCTGCGATACTTGGTGTCCCTGCTTCAAACTTGAAAGGAATGGTGTTGTAAGTTGTTTTTTCAAAGGTCACCTCTCGAATCATCTCTCCACCTCCAAGGAAAGGAGGCATTTCTTCCAAAAGTTCTCTTTTCCCATACAAAACGCCTAAACCAGTAGGGCCATAGAGTTTGTGCGCAGAAAAAGCAAGAAAATCACAATCCAGCTCCTGAACATCTACTTCCAAGTGAGAAGCAGACTGGGCGCCATCTAGTAAAACTTTTGCTCCTACCGCATGGGCAGCAGCAATGATGGATTTTACTGGATTGATGGTTCCTAATGCATTGGAAGCATGGACGATGCAGACCAATTTTGTTTTTGAACTAAGTAGCTTTTCGAACTCCTCCAGAATCAGTTCTCCTGAATCTGTAATGGGAATTACTTTAAGGATGGCTCCATTTTGCTCACTGAGCATCTGCCAGGGCACAATGTTGCTGTGATGCTCAAGAGTAGAAATGAGGATTTCATCTCCTTTTTGAATGAATTTGGACCCGAAGGTTTTGGCAACTAGGTTAATACTCTCCGTGGTTCCCTTCGTAAATATCACTTCAGCAGCTTCGCGCGCATTGAGTAGGGATCGGACACTTTCTCTAGTTTCCTCATACTGCCGTGTAGCACGATCGGCCAAGGTATGGGCACCTCTGTGGATATTCGAATTGTCCTTTTCGTAGTACTGTTGAATTGCATCCAGTACCGCGACCGGTTTCTGTGTGGTGGCGGCATTGTCAAAATAAATCAAGGGATGCCCGTTTACTTCTTGATGAAGTATGGGGAAAAGGCTCCTGATGGCATTGACTTGGATGGACATGGCTTAGAAATTACTTCCTAGTCGCTCTTGGATCTGATTTACGATAAATTTTTGTAGGCTTTCCACCTCGATTTTGTCAAGGACTTCACCCGCAAAAGCATACAACAACAATCCTCTTGCAGTGATTTTATCGATCCCTCGTGCTTGCAAATAAAATAGGGCTTCCTCGTCGAGCTGACCTACGGTACATCCATGTGAGCATTTCACATCATCTGCCCAAATCTCCAGTTGAGGTTTGGTATTAATGATTGCATCCTCAGATAGAAGGATATTGTTGTTTTGCTGGAAGGCATTTGTTTTTTGTGCGATTTGGCGTACGAAAATCTTACCGTTGAATACGCCACGGCTTTGATCTGCAAGAATGCCTTTGTAAAGTTCATTCGATTCCGCATGCGGAATGGTATGGTCAACGTTGGTGTGATTGTCCACATGGGTTTTGCCGTTGAGCAAGTAGACACCATACATGTTGCCTACAGAATTGCTTCCCAATAGATTGAGCGTCAGGTTATTTCGAACCATGTCTCCTGAAAGGGTGATTTGGGTAGAAGTAAACTGGGAATCTTTTTGGATATCCGTCACCAAGTTGCTCACCTCGATCACTTGGTTGTGCTCTTGTTGGAGACTATGGTAAGTTAGGTCAGCATTGATCCCTCCTTTGATTTCTACTACCTTATTCACAAAGTAGGGGGCATCATCCAAAGAGATATGGTAGTCGATAAAGGTTGCTTTGGAAAAATCACCTGCTTCAATCCAAATCCGTGGAGAAATTACTTGACCTCCTTTTGCTTGATGAAACTGGAGTAGTAAAATCGGAGATTCGATGGATATCTTTTTAGCAATCGAAATATGAATCCCGTCCACGAAAGTTGCCTGATTTAGGGCTGTGAATGGATCTTTAGCTGCATCGGCAATACTTCCCAGAGGAGTATTTTCTTTCTCAGAAAGTGAATGGATGGTAAGCCCTTCAGAATTAGAAGATAGCTGAGGAAGAAAGTATCCGTTTGAAAAAACCAAAACTACGCCCTCAAAACCAGGGAAAATAGCAGATTTGACTTGCTCAGCGCTGATGGTAACCTGCTCTGCGGGGGAGAATTCAGTGATACTGTTCTCCAATTTCTTTGCTATGGGGGTGAATTTGTATTCTTCGGATTTGAGGGCAGGCAATCCTTGCGCATAGAAGCTTTCCTTGCCCAGTTGACGCAAAGAGGAAAAGCTAGCGGGTGCTGCTTCAAAAAGACCGAGAACGAATTCAGGTTGGGTCAAGGTAGACATGACTTTGGAGGTTGGGATCAAACTGTGGCTGTAGAATCAACTTCTTCTTTGATCCAATCGTAGCCTTTCTCTTCGAGTTCGAGGGCAAGCTCCTTGGTACCTGACTTCACGATTCTTCCTTTGTACAATACATGGACAAAGTCTGGGACTATGTAGTCGAGGAGTCGTTGGTAGTGAGTTACCACAATAGTTGCCGTCTTTTCAGATTTCAACTTGTTTACTCCATTGGAAACGATTCGAAGTGCGTCGATATCGAGGCCAGAATCGGTTTCATCCAAAATGGAAAGTACAGGCTCAAGCATGGCCATTTGAAAGATCTCATTTCGTTTTTTTTCTCCACCGGAGAAGCCTTCATTTAAGGAGCGACTCAACAATTTTTGATCAATCTCCACCAAGGCCATTTTCTCCTTCATTAGCGAGAGAAACTTGACCGCGTCCAAAGGCTCCTGGCCTCTGTACTCACGTACTTGATTGAGCGCGGTGCGCAAGAAATTGGTAGTAGACACACCCGGGATTTCAATTGGATACTGAAATGCCAAAAACACGCCTTCACGAGCCCGGTCTTCGGGGGAGAGGGGTAGGAGTTCTTTTCCCTGAAATAGGACTTCACCTTCGGTAACTTCGTATTCTTCTCTTCCAGCAAGTACGGAGGCTAAGGTAGATTTCCCTGAGCCATTTGGACCCATGATGGCATGGACTTCGCCTGCTTTCACTTCTAGGTTAATTCCTCTAAGAATAGGAGTGCCTTCAATGGAGGCATGTAGATTTTTAATAGATAGCATGAGCTAGTTTTTTCTAAGGTAAGCGTTTGATTATCGGCAGGTTAACCTACCGAACCCTCAAGGGTAAGTGCTAATAGTTTTTGAGCTTCCACCGCAAACTCCATTGGGAGTTGGTTCAGTACTTCTTTAGCATAGCCATTGACAATCAAGGCTACTGCATCTTCAGTGGCAATGCCGCGCTGGTTGCAATAGAAGATCTGATCCTCACCGATTTTAGAGGTGGTTGCCTCATGTTCCACTTTAGCAGAAGGATTGGCAATGTCGATGTAAGGGAAGGTATGTGCTCCGCATTGGTCGCCCATCAGGAGAGAGTCACATTGGGAGAAATTGCGGGCATTATGTGCACGCTTCATCACCTGAACCTGTCCTCGGTAGGAGTTTTGAGATTTACCAGCAGAGATACCTTTGGAGACAATTCTTGATTTGGTGTTTTTCCCGATGTGGATCATTTTAGTTCCTGTGTCGGCTTGCTGGTAGTTGTTGGTCACTGCTACCGAATAGAATTCTCCGATGGAATAATCTCCTTTCAGAATGCAGGAAGGATATTTCCAAGTGACGGCCGAACCTGTTTCTACCTGTGTCCAAGAAATCTTGGAGTGGTCTCCCGCGCAAATTCCTCGCTTGGTTACAAAATTGTAGATTCCACCTTTTCCATCTTTATCACCTGGAAACCAGTTTTGAACGGTGGAGTACTTCACCTCGGCATGTGCGCCGGCATAAATTTCTACCACTGCAGCATGCAGTTGGTTTTCATCACGCTGAGGAGCGGTACAACCTTCCAAGTAGGACACGTATGAAGAGTCATCTGCTACGATCAAGGTGCGCTCAAACTGTCCAGTATTTGCAGCATTGATTCGGAAATAGGTGGACAATTCCATCGGGCAGCGTACTCCTTTAGGGATATAGCAAAAAGATCCGTCTGAAAAAACAGCAGCATTTAATGCAGCATAGTAGTTGTCTGTCATCGGGACAACCGAGCCTAGGTATTTTTTAACAAGATCTGGATGTTCTTTTACTGCTTCGCTGAAGGAGCAAAAAATGATACCAAGCTTCCCTAATGTTTCCTTAAAGGTGGTTGCTACCGATACGGAATCAAGTACTACATCAATCGCAATTCCTTGAAGTCTTTTTTGTTCATTGAGTGAGATGCCCAGTCTTTCGTAGATGGCAATCAACTCAGGGTCTACTTCATTGATGTTCTTCGGCTTTTTACTTTGCTTGGGAGCAGAGTAGTAACGCAAAGCCTGTAAATCCATCTTTGCATAATGGACATTGGCCCATTCTGGCTCGCTCATGGCTTGCCAGGTTTTAAATGCCTTTAGTCTCCATTCCAGCAACCAACTAGGTTCTTCTTTTTTAGTAGAGATCCAGCGGATAATATCTTCATTTAGGCCAAGTGGGGCCTCATCTGTTTCGAAATTAACTGACCAACCGTGCTCGTATTCTTTTGCGGTTAGGTCTTCTAAAATCTGATTGTCTTTGCTCATGAACTGAGTTGTTTAGACTAATTATATTTTGGTCGTAAAAGTACAACATTCAAACAAAAAAATATGTTCGCCTCACTACCAAAAAACTAATATGCTTGATAGTTATTTTCGGGTTCATTAGTCTAATGAATTGATTATTAATAAAATAAGTCAAAAAAAAATGTGAAGTAATTTCTTCACATTTTTTTTTAAGTTCTGAGGTGTAAAAAATTTTATTTATTTAGATTTAATCCAAATAGATTTATTTCTCTTTGTCAAAAAATGAAATCGGTCTATTGATACTTTCTTCCAGTACGATTAGGGTTTCAGTTCGGTCAATACCGTCTACTTTTTGGATTTTATCAAGCACAAGACGGAGGTGGTTGGTATCTCTGCAGATGATTTTGGCGAAAATAGAATAGTTACCTGTGGTGTAGTAGGCACTCACTACCTCGGCAATTCCTTTCAACTTTTCGATGACGGTGTCATACAAGGAACTTTTCTCCAGATAGATCCCCAAGAACGCAGAGATATCATAACCTAGCTTGGAGAAATCAATGTTCAGGGTAGCACTTTTTACTACGCCCATATCCTCCAATTTCTTCATTCGCACATGGACTGTACCTGAGGAAACAAATACTTTTTTTGCTATTTCCGTATAGGGTGTCTTCGCATCTTCATTGAGTAAAGAAATAATCTTTAGATCAACATTATCGATATCTAAAATTTTGTCCATTTTTCGGTGTATGATTTAGATGATTTTTAATAAAGGATGCATGAAATTACATATTGTCTAAAATATTCCAAAATTATTTTTTCAATTTGCAATTTTCCATAAAATCTATTTGCTTTGTAAATCTATTTTAAAGCCAAATTAAATTTTGAGATTTTGAATTTAGTATTCAAAAATTAGTTGCTCAACAGATTTAGGCCGAAGAATTGAAATTGAAAAAGAACTTTTAATCTCTAAAGTTATATTTGGGTTTATATTCTGAAAAGAGTCTTGTCTTTGGCAAGACTTTTTTGTTTTAAAGGGTTGAGCAGACCATGTTTTTTTTGAGCGGCAAGTAATTCTCTAGTTCTCTTCCCTATTTTTAGCTAGACAATGACTCTTTCTATGAAAAAACACATCCTTACGCTACTTGTCTTACTTCTTGCAGGAAGTCTTTCTGCTCAGGTTAGACCATTTGTGCCAGAGAAGCCTTTTCCCGAAAAGTTTACCAAATCAACCCAGTATTGGGTTTCTGGAGAACGCCACGGGAGTTCGTTTTTTAAAAAACATTCCTTTCCTGAAGTTGAATACATTCCAGGCACCAGCCTTGACTTTAATCGCTACCACACCGTAGATGTCATGTATCATTGGTATGAAACCTGGGCAAAGCAATACCCGAACCTGGTAGACCTTTATGTGATCGAGGAATCGTTTGAGGGAAGACCAATCTACCAAATGACGCTTACCAATAAGGCTACTGGGAAAGATACAGACAAGCCAGCAGCCTATTTTGAAGGAGGCAGACACTCGGGCGAAATCACCTCCAGTGAATCTATCCTGTGGTTGACACAGCATTTATTAGAAAACTATGGCAAAGACCCAGAAATCACCGCGCTTATCGATACCAAGGTGATTTACCTGCGCCCTCAAAATAACCCAGACGGTTCAAACATGTACTTGTTCACTGCTCAGCGCAACCGTAGTACAGTCAAACCTCAGGATACCGATCGGGATGGCTTGGTGGATGAGGATCCAGAAGAAGATTTGGATGGAGATGGCATCTTGTACCAAGTCCGCAAAAAGGCGGTGACTCCTGAAGAAAAAGAAAAGGCAAATTACATCCTTGATCCTAGAGATTCCAAAGGGCGATTGATGAAGCAAACTTTCCCTGGAAAGGGAGAATACCTGATGTACAGCGAAGGGATAGATAACGATGGCGATGGTCGCTACAACGAAGATGGAATTGGTGGATTAGATCTTCACCGCAACTATCCGGAAAACTGGAGACCAAACACTGGTGGAGACCTCACCGGAAGAGGATATACCCAGTTTGGTGCAGGAGAATATCCACTCAGTGAAATTGAATCTCGCGCTACGGTTCTATGGATGTTGAGCCATCCCAATATCTCCGTGGTCAACTCCATGGATACTCGCGTACCCATGCATTTGCGCCCACCTTCCACCTCCAAAAGTGAGGAGCGGATGTATCCGCAAGATTTGGCGATTTACAAGGAGATGGATCAGCTTGGTCTTTCGTTTACCGCCTACCCTTGGGCTGGCGATGTGTACGAAACTTATGCCACCCGCTACAAGGTCAACTCCATGACGGGTGATCCGCTGAAGCCTGAACCACTTTTCGGCCATGGTCCTGACTTCGGCTACTTCTACTATGGAAGCATTTGGTATGGGGATGAGCTCTGGAACAATGGAGCGATGAAAGATTACGACAACGATGGCATCTACGACGATTACGATGGATTGATGTGGGATGACGAGGCCAATGGAAGCAAAGGTTTTAAGGTTTGGACGGCATTTACCCATCCTGAATTGGGTGAAGTGGAGCTTGGAGGCTTTCACCCTAAGTTTTTTGGACAAAATGGTCCTCCATGGCAATTGGAGAGCTGGGCTAAGAAACAAGCACTATTCAACCTTGCCATGGCAAAAAGACTTCCTCAGCTCGTGGTAGATGATTTGAAAGTGAAAAAATTGAAGGCTGGAGAATACCAAGTGACCCTAACCTGGACCAATTCGGGCAAGTTGCCTGTAGCACTCGAGCAGGCCAAGTTGGTGAAAATAGTCCAGGAGGACCGCGTATCCTTGGATTTTGACAAGGCCTTGCTCAAAGGAGACCAAGACGCTACGGTTCGAATTTCCACTCCAAATTTGTACGATAAAACCATCTATGCAGGCTACACCGGAGCAGGGGAGAAGAAGACCGCCACTTTTGTTGTACAGGTAAAAGGCGATGCGCCTGTCAAAGGAAAAATAAAGCTTTCTTCCACCCGAGGAGGATTTATCGAAAAAGAATTTACCCTAAGTAATTAATTGCACCCATGATCAATTTAAGAATCACCACTGGATGGGTTTTTACCCTTCTACTGATTTCCCAATCCCTTATCGCACAGCAAAAGCGATCGTTGACCCACGCAGATTACGACGGATGGGAGAGCCTTTCTTCAGATAAAATCACCAAAAACGGACAGTTTGTTGGGTATCAGATTTCTCCTCAAGATGGGGATGGAAGATTGGAAATTTTCCCATTTAAAACTCCCACAAAAAAGACTACGATCCCTCGTGGAACTGGATTCTTATTTACCCCAGATGATGCCTTTGCCGTAGGGAGAATTGTGGCTCAAAAAGATTCCGTTCGGGCACTTAAACTAAAAAAGAAGAAGGCCGATGACCTGCCAAAGGATAGTTTATTTATCCTCCAGCTAGAAACAGGGAAATTGGAGAAAATCGCTCGTGTGAAGTCTTTTGCTACCCCAACCGAAAAGGGGAGTTGGATTGCCATCCACCTAGAGAAGGAACTTGCAAAGAAGGAAGATCCAAAAGAGAAAAGCAGTTCTGACTCTACCAAAAAGGCTGAAAAGCCTAAAAAGACAGATGGCACCAAATTGATTGTTAGGTCACTCGATGGAACAAAAAGCTGGGACATCGAACGTGTAAAATCATTCAGCTTTTCCCCGAATGGAGACTTCCTCTATTACGTGCTTGCTGAAGAGGAGAAACAAGACAATGCCGCCATCCATCTGCTTGAATTGAGCTCAGGGGAACATCGATTGGTGCACGAAAAGATGACTTCCTATGCACGAATGGCCTTTTCTCCCCAGTCCGCATACCTTTCCTTTGTGGCGAGTGATGATTCCCTAAAAGCCAAAAAGCCAAGCCATACTCTGCTGGTTTATGATGTAAAAAAGAAAGGCATGCTGGCTGAATTGGATAAATCAGCAGTCAAACTTGAAAATAGCCGAATCAGTCCAGATGCTTCACTTCGGTTTTCAGAAGATGAAGGGCGTCTATTTTTTGGAGTTACTGCCGAATACCAGGACTATGCCTATGAAAATGACACCACACTCTTGGATGAGGATCGCGTAAGCCTTGACATCTGGGGCTGGCAGGAGGCTGAAATCCAACCCATGCAGTTGAAGAACAAGTCTCAAGAAGAAAAGAAAAGTTACTTGGCTGTTCTTTCGTTGGAGGATTTACGGGTGGTTCAACTTGGAACTCCAGAAGTGGATGAAGTGCAGTTGGAAGATAAGATCACCAAAGACATAGCTTTAGCCTCCACAGATGCGCCCTATCGACGGAATTACAGTTGGGATATTCAACTCGGGCGAGACGTGTACCTTTTAGATCTGACCACCGGCGCGAAAGAATTAATTGAAAAGAATGCTTCGGGATCTCCGAGATTATCCCCATCTGGTCATTATGCATATTGGTATGCAGCGAAAGATAGTTCTTGGGTGGCCTACGACCTAAAGGCTAAAACCAAGATCAATTTAACCAAAGGCTTACCGGTTCCTTTTTACGATGAATTGAATGATTCTCCTTCTTTACCAAGTAGTTATGGTATGGTAGGCTGGCTATCCGAAGATGAAGCTGTACTTGTTAATGACCGTTTTGATATATGGAAGATTGATCCTCGAAATCCGGTTTCAGCAAAAAACATCACCTTAGGAGAAGGTAGAAAGCGCCAAATCACCTTCCGTCGAGAGCGATTGAAATTGGATGAGACAGCTATAGAAACCAAAGAACCCTTGATCCTAGCTGCTTTTGATGAGCATAGTAAGAAGAGTGGGTATTTCACTGGAGACTATTCTGGGAAAAATCTACCCAAACAATTGCTTCTTACCGATCATCGCTATACAGGTCTGAAAAAGGCAGAAAATTCCAATCAGGTCTTGTTTAGAAGATCAACGTACATTGAAAACCCAGATCTCTACCTCGGGGATTTAAGTTTCTCTTCCTTAGTAAAAGCGTCAGCGCTCAATCCACAGCAAGCAGAAGTTAAGTGGGGAAATGTGAAGTTGGTATCCTACT
Source organism: Cyclobacteriaceae bacterium (assembly GCA_947458475.1). GTDB lineage: Bacteria > Bacteroidota > Bacteroidia > Cytophagales > Cyclobacteriaceae > Algoriphagus. Next base: position 18,674 of record CANGZP010000005.1, read on the forward strand.
TGGCTCAGGATGGGACCCCACTTCAAGGGCTTTTGTTTACTCCAGAAGGATTTGATGGGGTGAAGAAATTCCCGATGATGGTGTATTTCTACGAACGAAATAGTGAGACACTTCACAATTACCGTCCGCCAGCTCCCAGCCGATCTACGATCAATATCCCGTATTTCGTGAGTAACGATTATGTAGTATTCGTGCCAGACATCAAGTACGATTTGGGCCTACCAGGACCTAGTGCCTACGACTGCATTATGCCAGGAGTACAAGCAGTGGTTGCACTAGGAGGTATTGATAAGGAGAACATGGCAATCCAAGGCCAAAGCTGGGGCGGCTATCAGGTGGCGTATTTGATGACTCGAACCAACCTATTTAAAGCAGCAGGTGCAGGTGCTCCAGTGGTCAACATGACTTCTGCTTATGGGGGCATTCGCTGGGGAACGGGCATGAGCCGCATGTTTCAATACGAGCAGACCCAATCTAGAATTGGTGGAACGCTTTGGGAAAAGCCCTTGTACTACTTGGAAAATTCGCCCTTATTTACCCTGGATCGGGTCAATACTCCGGTCTTGATCATGCACAACGATGCAGATGGCGCTGTGCCTTGGTACCAAGGAATTGAAATGTTTATGGGGCTCAAGCGCCTCAACAAGCCAGCCTGGCTTCTTCAATACAATGGAGAGGATCACAACTTGGTGCAGCGAAAGAATGCGAAAGATCTTTCGATTCGTTTGAGCCAGTTTTTTGATCATTACTTGAAAGGGGCTCCGGCTCCGCTTTGGATGACCGAAGGGCTTCCAGCAGTAGAAAAAGGAAGAACACTCAAGTATGAGTTGGGGAATTAAATCCCTATTCCAAAAACCAATAAAAAACGCCTCCAGAATTTTTGGAGGCGTTTTTTTTAGTATCCCAATCAAATTGGTTGAGCAACTTGTAGTTTGTATCAAATGGCTACGGGTGCTTTGATATGTGGATGAGGATCGTAGTTCTGCAATTCAAAATCTTCGTAGGTAAAGGCAAAAATATCTTTCACTGCAGGATTGATCTTCATGGTAGGGAGCGGTCTACATTCTCGGCTGAGTTGCAATTCAGTTTGCTCTAGATGGTTGAGGTACAAATGTGCATCTCCAAAAGTATGGACAAAGTCTCCAGGCTCAAGATCACAGACTTGAGCAACCATCATGGTGAAGAGGGCATAAGATGCAATGTTGAAAGGAACTCCTAGAAAGACATCTGCACTGCGTTGGTAGAGTTGGCAAGATAATTTGCCATCGGCTACATAAAACTGGAAGAGCGTATGGCAAGGTGGGAGGGCCATCTCGTCCACATTTGCCACATTCCAAGCACTCACTAGGTGTCTTCTGCTATCGGGCTTGGTTTTGATTTGGTGAATCAGATTTTTGATCTGATCGATTTCTCCACCTTTTCCATCGGGCCAGTGTCTCCACTGGTAGCCATATACTGGGCCTAGGTCTCCATTTTCATCCGCCCATTCGTCCCAAATCGAACACCCATTTTCTTTTAGCCAGGTGATGTTGGAATCTCCTCTCAAAAACCAAAGCAATTCGATGATGATGGAGCGTAGGTGCAATTTCTTGGTGGTCACCACAGGGAATCCCTCTGCGAGGTTAAATCGCATTTGATGCCCAAAGACACTGATTGTACCTGTTCCAGTTCGGTCGGTTTTTTTGACCCCTTCGGAAAGGATTCGTTTCATCAAGTCGTGGTATTGCTGCATAAAGGCTGAGATTTTTGCTGGTGATGCAAGATAGGAAATTGACCTATTTTTTTAACAAGCTGGGCTTTAGTTTCCTTTGAAATTTGAATGCGTTTGAAAAAGAATGGCATTCAATTACCAATGGAGTTTAGGGTTCAAAACCATCCCAGGTAAACGTAGCGGAAATGGGGTAATGGTCTGAATAGTCCACCTCGGCGTGTGTTTTAAACTGTATAGGCTTTAATGCAGGTGTGGAGAAAATATGGTCGATTCTCAAGAAAAAAAGGATTCGATTGAAGGTAAAGCCAAAACCTCTGCCAGCCAGTTCAAAGGCATTTTGTAAGGGTTCACTCAGACGGAAATAGGCATTTGAGTAGGGCAACTCATTGAGATCTCCCATGAGTACCACTTCGTAGGGACTATTTTCAAGGTGTTCCAAGAGGATATTCATCTGCTGTGCACGCTGCAGGCTTCCCAAGTGTAGTTTACCAATGGTTTGTTTGTAAACCAATTTTGCACTGTCATAATTTTCAAATGCTTCGGCCTCAATAGCCATGGAGGCTAAATGCACGTTGTATACGCGCAAGGTATCTTTCCCTACTTTTATGTCTGCGAAAATGGCGCCATTGCTGTTTTTTTCATCAAACACCACTCCATTGTTGATGATGGGGTATTTGGAAAAAATGGCCATGCCATAGGATCGTTTTTTAGGTTCTCCTTGAAGAGGATGGTAGGTGTAATCAAATTCCCCGTCTTTACTCAAAAACTTTAATGCATCTTTATTCTCAATGGTGTAATCTTGGTAGAATTCCTGAATGACTTTAACATCTGCAGGGTGTTCGTTCACCCATGAAAATACAGTGGGGTCCTCTGCACCAGTGGGTGGATTTTTGTAATTGAAGAGGTGTGCATTAAAGGAAAGCACTTTAAAGCCAACAGCCTCTTCGTTTTTTGGATGAAATTGGAAGGAAATCAGAAAGAATTTATACCCAATGGCAAGGCAAATCAAGGGGAAAAATGCAAGCCTTCTCCAGGCCAATGCCAGCATGAAAAAAAGAAAGATGTTGACAATAATCGCAACAGGAACTAAAAATGGAAGTAATCCTGCATAAGGGAATACTTCAGGGGAAACGAAGACAGACCCAAATACAAGTAGGCTCAAAACCACTACTAGCCCAGTGATAAATTTCATTTGAATAATTCGGAGGTGATGCGATCGATTTGGCCCTCAAAAATGGGAAAAATTTCCTCAATAAACATGTTGCAGCAATTTTTTGACTACTTAAAAAGTACCACTAGGAGTAAGGTGCTTCGATTTTTTGTCCAAATTTCTCAGGATAGCATTTTTTCAAACTCCTTTATCATAAGTTCGTATGAATCCTTATAAATTTTAGTTCAATCCCTTATTTTTAAGCATTCAAATTTTTATTAAATTTCTACTCATGAAGAAGCACTATTTAGGATACGTTTTGGTAGGATCTCTCTTTTTCACGGTAGCCTGCCAGCCCAAATCAGAAGAATCAAGTTCTGCGGAGACTCAGGAACAAGCAGCCGAACAAAGTAAGGAACAACGGCCAAGCCCATTGATGACTGCAGAAGGTCAGGCGTCTGGGAAATCGATTAAAGTACACTATGGATCTCCTTCCGTAAAAGGAAGAACAATTTGGGGGGATCTTGTCCCCTACAATGTAGTTTGGAGAACAGGTGCTAATGAGGCCACCTACGTAGAACTAGCTGATGCAGTCACGGTAGAAGGTAAGGTACTTGCAGCAGGTAAATATTCGATATTTACCATCCCAAAAGAAAGTGGAACCTGGACAGTTATTTTTAATTCCGATTGGAACCTCGAGCATGGACATTTTCAGCACAATGAGAAAAATGATGTTTTGCGTGTGGAGGTTCAGCCCCAGTGGGAGGCAACAAGCCAAGAAAGCTTGAGCATCGCAGTAGAAGGTCCAGGAATGGTAATCAAATGGGAAAAATTAAAGTTGCCAATCGCAATCCAATAAGTAATTCCAATCCCCGACCTGAGTTCGGGGATTTTTTTTGATTTTAAAATTCCCTAAGTTTCCGATACAATTTGTAACCCAAGATAATTTCCACCCCGGATCTTGCTATGAAATACATTTCCTTTTTCAGTATCCTAATCCTTACCTGTGCTTTGGGAGTACTGGTTTCCCTACCTTTTGGGCAGATACCACCTCTAGCGCCTTTGTTGGATCCCAATCATGGCTTTTGGCAAAATTCATTTAGCGAGGACCAGCTAGCTGAGGAATCCTTGGATTTAGAAAATCTAAATGCCGCGGTTGAAGTGGTCTATGATGAGCAGTTGATTCCGCATATCTATGCAGAGAATGAGTTGGATCTCTACCGAGCCCAAGGTTACATCACTGCCAAGCATCGGCTTTGGCAAATGGAGTTTCAAACCCGTGCAGCAGCAGGAAGGCTTTCTGAAATTGTGGGCCCGATGGCCCTGGAGTTGGATCGCATGACCCGAAGAAAAGGGCTTGCCTATGGAGCAGAAAAAGGAATAAGCTACCTTACTGAAAATGATCCAGCAACACTTGCTTTGGTGGAAGCCTATGCAGATGGCGTCAATCAATACATTGCCCAATTGACCAATGCGCGGTTGCCAGTAGAATACAAGCTATTGAATTACAGACCGGAAGCTTGGTCTGCCTACAAGTCTTTGCTATTGCTCAAGTACATGTCTGACATGCTTGTCGGTGATCGGGATTTGGAGTACAGCAATCTGAAAAAAATCTTAGGAAAGGTAAATTTAGATCGCCTGTATCCTGACTTTCCAATTGAAAATGATCCTGTAATTGAAAAGGAACGAGTTTGGGATTTTACTTCCTCGGCACCTGCAAAACCAGATAGTCTAAATTATCCTGAAGAAACCCTTCAGCTAGAGCCTTTGGTTCAGCCTACCGAAGGTACAGGCTCAAACAACTGGGCTGTCAGTGGAAAAAAGACCAAGAATGGCAATCCAATTCTTGCGAATGATCCTCATTTGAGTTTGAACCTCCCTTCCTTGTGGTATTCCATGCAATTGAGTACGCCTACGCATACCGTCAAAGGCGCCACGCTCCCTGGTGCACTTGGGATCATTTCTGGGTTCAATGAAAATATCGCCTGGGGAGTAACCAATGCGACTAAGGATACCCGAGACTGGTATAAAATCACCTTTCAGGATGCCTCTCGAAAAGCCTACAAGTATGGTCAGGAGTGGAAGCCCACTGAATTTAGAGTTGAAGAAATTCTCGTAAAAGGCCAAGAAACCTTTTTGGATACCGTGGTGTATACGCACTACGGACCGGTAGTTTACGATCAATCCTTTAAGGCCGATCGCCAGGATGTTAATTTTGCCCTGCGTTGGATTGTGCATCAGGGTACTTCCAATGAGCAGAAAACCTTTATTCAACTAAACAAGGCTACCAACCACGAGCAGTATACCGAGGCCTTGAAAGATTACGCTGCCCCGGCCCAAAATTTCGTGTTTGCTTCCAAAAGTGGAGATATTGCCATGCGTATTCAAGGTAAATTCCCATTGAAGTGGGAAGAGCAAGGCAAATTCTTCATGGATGGTGCCGACCCTAGAATGGAATGGCAGGGTTTTATTCCGTTCGAACACAATGCGAATACCCTCAACCCGGAGCGTGGATTTGTTTCTTCTGCCAACCAGCATCCCGTAGATAGCACCTATCCGTACTATGTTTTTGATAATTCGTACGAGCATTACCGAAACCGCAGGTTGAACCGCGAGCTAGCCGCAATGGAACAAATTACAGTGGAGGACATGAAGGGCTTGCAGTTCGATTCCTACAACCTCCAAGCGGAAGAATCTTTACCGGTCATGCTCAATTTACTAGCCACCTATGGTTCTTCTTCCAAGGAAGCACAGAAGTACTTGACTGATTTGAGGGCTTGGGACTTTTTTGCTGACCCTGCCAAAAAAGGGCAAACCCTTTATTCCATTTGGTTTGCAGAAACTGCAGAGAGTGTTTGGAGAGAGTTAATGGATCAAGGAGCGCCAGTGGTGCGTCCCAATAACTACCAGACGATTGCATTGATGCGTGATACTCCGGAGGATGCCATTTTTGATGTACACATGGCTGAGGGTGTTCAAACAGCTCAATACCATGTGCGCGTAGGGTTCGATTCCTTGCTTGTGGCCATGAAAAAGTGGGAAAGTAAGGAAGGGGATTACGGTTGGGCGGATTACAAGAAAACGACAATTCAGCACCTTGTACCTACATTTAAAGCGTTCTCTGTACCAGATGTGTATACTGGAGGAGGGGCTGGTATCCTCAACGCCACAGGCCCTAGACATGGAGCGAGTTGGAGAATGGTAGTCGAGTTAGGATCGACCATCCAGGCCTTTGGAATTTATCCTGGAGGTCAATCCGGCAATCCAGGAAGTAGATTTTACGATAATTTTATTCCTATCTGGGCCAAAGGCGATTACGTAGATTTTGGTCTGAAGAAGAAGGGAGATCAAAAAGGAATATTGTTCAAAACGATTTTAAACTAAGGCAACCATGAAATTTCTATTATTTACCCTCTTAAGCGCCTTAGTGGTGGTATTTCTAAACATCGTAGCCCCATATTGGGTGGTGATGATCGCGGTGACGGCACTTGCTGCATTAATTCGACCTACTGTTTGGGGAGGATTTTTGGGAGGAGGACTCGGAATGGGGCTCGTTTGGCTGGGTCAAACGCTGTACATCTCAGCGGTGACTTCCAGTACTTTACCCGACAAGATGGGTGCATTGATGGGGCTTGGTTCAGGACTAAGCTTGATGCTGCTTACTGCGGTGTTGGGCTTTATTTTGGGTGGATGCAGTGGCCTTCTTGGTGTGATGTTTCGCAATTTGATCCAAAAGAAACCTACGGATGTTTACCTAGGCTAAAATGCCTTTCTTTCCCTAGATTTTAGTGCCAATGGTACTGAAATCTAGGGATCGCCTTTTGGCTCACACCCAAACAACCCATCAAATTTGTTTGTAGAATAAATTAGGCATTAGATGCGGTGTCTTCGTCAGGCCCCTTGGGTGCTACCAAAATCACTTTTTCTCGGTCCACCACCACTGATCCAGGGGCAGACCCCTTCACTTTCCGTACAAACTTGACCTCAGTTACTATCACAGGACTCAGGGAATCTGTTTTAAGTTTGGAGTAAAATGCTGCCAGTGCCGCAGCTCGCTCCACCACCTGCTGAGGTACTGCAGGCATGCCTTTTTTTCGAATGATCACATGAGATCCTGGTACTTGCCTGGCATGGAGCCATAGGTCGTCTTTGTGTACAAAGTTGCGGAGCATCTCGTCATTGTCTTTGGCAGATTTGCCAACCCATACGGTAAATCCTTCAACTTCAAACACTTTGAATGGACTGCCCACTTCATTTTTTGTAGCTGGAAGGTCCTCCTTGTGTTCTTTTTTGAACTCTTTCAATCCACGGAAATCTGAGGCTTCACTAAGTCGATCCAATAAGGCTTGAAGCGCAATAGCCTGTTCATTTTTTGCTGCAATCGTCTTTTCCAGTTGATCCAATTCCAGCTGTCTATTTTTAGATTTCCGGTACAGGGATGCAGCCAAATCCTGTGGTTTTTGCTTGGGTTTGAGGTTTACCGTTACAGGTTCGCCAGTATAGAAATTTTCCAATTCGACCGGTCCAAGTGCATCTTCAAAAGCATGGAGGTTAGCCATGATCACATCGGCAAGCTGGGAGGGTGGAGGAGAATCCTTCAGCTCCCTTAATTTCTCCGTGGATTTTTTGAGGTAGGCTTGGGTTCTTTTCAGCTGCTCCTGATAGGATTTCAGTAAGTTGTTTTTCTCTTTTTCAAAACTCCCCACTACCAATGCCTGATAAAAAAGTTCGTTGCAGGCAAGAATAGGGTCCGCATAGGTAGCTTTAGCTTGGGTTTCAGGCAGCAGACTTAAGAGTAGTTCTCCTTCTTTCTCCACCAATGCGTACAATGGGCTATCGAGGAGGTCTATCAATTCTTCCATCAGCCCCCATTTTTCAGAAAGGGTTTTTTCCAGGTAACCCTTTTCCTTAAGCCAAGCTCTAGGCACTGGACCGAGGGTAGGGAGGAACTGCGAAACATTCCCTTCCAAAAAAATGAACTGTTCTAAACTTAGATTTAGTTCACGGTCTAAACTCCTCCAATCCAAGTTTTTGTCTTCGGAAATGGCATTTTTAAAAATTAGAGCCGGTTCAGTTTCATTGGGAAGGTACAGCAGACAATTGCTGCGGTTGCCATGGAGCTTTAGCACCAGTACTTTTCCAGAAGAAAGCTCAAATTTTAGTGCTCGCTCATTGGAAAAAGCGCTACAGGACAGAATTTGCTCGCCAATTAGAGAGTCAAATAAGCTAACGGTATTCCTTTTGGCGCGGTGAAACTGGGTTGGAAAGGAGAGGTAAACTTGTGGCGGGAGTAAATGTGCCCGAATAAATCGAGTTCCCTGAGCACCTTCAGTTTCAAGAATTAGTTCATCCTTACTTTGAGAAAAGCAGGAAACTATCGTATTTCCACCAAATGCATCGGATAATGCCGGCGCAAGAAACCGCAGAAAATGATAGGTCAAGTGCATGTTAGCTCGATAGCTTTAGTCCATCATAGGCCAAAAACATCCCCTCAGGAAGCTCCTTTTCTACCTCGTCGTGCAGACCAAGGCGATGCGAGATGTGCGTAAAATAGGTTTTTTTTGCCCCAATCCGCAGTGCTTGTTCAATGGCTTGATCCAAGGTAAAGTGGGAGATATGGGCTTCCTTTTGCAAAGCATTGAGCACCAAAATTTCAGTTCCTTCAAGTAGTGCAAAGGACTCTTCAGGAATGTGGTTTGCGTCCGTGATGTAGCTAAAGTCACCGATTCGAAACCCTAAAACAGGGAGCTTGTAGTGAAGAACTGGAATAGGAGTGATGCCCACACCTTTGATTTGAAAGGGGTTGTGATCAATTTCCACGCAATCGACCTGTGGTACGCCTGGATATCTTTTTTCATTAAAGATGTAGGCATATTCGCGCTGAAGTTGCTCCAGAACTGCTAGTCGGCCAAATATGGGGATGTCGGCTTGCTGGTAATAATTGAAGGGTCGGATGTCATCCAATCCAGCAGTGTGGTCTTTGTGCTCGTGTGTAAACAGTACCGCATCCAATTTCTTGATTCCTTCGCGGAGCATTTGCATGCGAAAATCAGGACCTGTATCGATGACAATAGATTGGCCCATAACCTCCAAGTGAATGGAGGCTCGAAATCTTTTGTTTCGAAAATCTAGGGATTGACACACCGGGCAGGGACAACCGATGACTGGGACTCCCTGGGAGGTACCTGTTCCCAAAAAGGTGACGATCAAAATTTAAGGGTGGTTTGGCGTAATTCGGAAAGGAAATCTTGGTTCACTTTTTCTTTGAATTCTTTGGGATCAAAGTCTAATTCTGCAAGGATGTCTATCAAAGCATTGATTTTGCCTTCCAAGGGGAAGTATTTGTTGATGATCACCACTTTGGTGTCTTTGAGTAAACAATACCCAGATTTGAAGTTTCCTTTTTCGTAGCGAAGGTGGTAGGAGGAGGCGGCAAACAAATTTTCCAATTTGTCCAAAAAGTTTTTGGTGTATTTGATTGCCATGGCTTAACTCAAGATTTTTTTGACCGTAGCCAGCACTAAGTCGTAGTTCAATGGTTTCTGAATGAATTCATTAAACCCAAACTTTCGGAAATCTTCTGGAGTATGGTTGGCTGCATTTCCAGTAATTGCAATGATGGGGATGTTATTTTTTGCAGGGTCAGCCAATTTCCGAATTGCTTTGGTGCATTCGATGCCATCCATTTGAGGCATGGTGATATCCATCAAAATCAAGTCAAAATCTTCGGTTGCAAGCATTTCCAGTACCTGCTTCCCATTCCGAGCAGCTTTCATGCTGTAATTCTCAAAGGCTAAAACACTTTTTGTCAGGTTGATAATGATGGAGCTATCTTCACCTACCAAAATCTTAATCTTATTAGACATTATTCAAACTTAGTTCGTTTCTTAAAAATTCCTGAAACTCTTTTATTGCAGCCTTAAGGTAGTGAAGACTTTCAGCAAATTCAATGCTTTTTTCCTGTCTCCCTAAAGATTCACTCTGCTTTGCAGCGTCAAAGAGTTTATCTAACCCTAATGTACCTGAATTCCCTTTTAGTGTATGAATGGCCCGTGTAATTTCTTCTGCTGTTTCAATTGCGCTACTCCTCTCCAAAAGCTGGAGGAGGTTATCGCACTCTTCAGCAAAATCTGAAAAGACTTGAAGAATTACTTCTTTTGAACTCAAGCGAAGCAGCTGTTGGTAAATCTCAGGATTAAGAATTGGTTCTGAACTCGGCTTTACTTCTTCATTCGCTCCAGTTTTTTCTGGTAGGGCCAATAAACTTTGAATCTTGGGGATAAACTCTTTGGGACGGATGGGCTTTACAATCAACTCCTCAAAGCCTAGTTCTCTGAAGTATGGAATCTGCTGCTCTTCAGTACTTGAAATGAGGCCTACCACTCGGCAGGAATGATTCCCTAGTGCTCTAACTTTTTGTAAAAAAAGAATGGGCTCGATATCAAGGAGTTGGAGGGAAATGAGAATCAAATCAGGATTCTGATTTGCCAATTGAGACAAAGCAACCGATCCCTGATCAAAACTTTGGAAGGTATGAGCCTGTCCAATCAAGTATTCCATCAGCTTTCGATCTTGCTCCTTATTTTCTACGATCAAGATATTTTTGCTTTTCATCCCAAACCTGCTGACTTTTAAGTTTTAAAAATTGAGTAATGCCAACCGACCCTAAGTATTTAATTCTTGTCGTAGGGCCAACAGCTGTTGGTAAATCGGACCTTTGTTTAAATCTAGCCAAAAAATTCGAGACGGAGATTCTTTCCTGCGATAGCAGGCAGTTTTATCGAGAAATGAATCTAGGTACCGCTAAGCCAAGCGCAGAGGAATTGGCCCAAATTCAGCATCACTTCATCAATAACCTATCGATTGAGGAGCCTTACGATGTACGGGACTATGAGGAGGATGCGTTGACATTATTGGAAGACTTATTTCAAACCAAGCAGGTGGTCTTAATGACAGGTGGAACAGGTCTTTTTGCAGATGTGATTGCAAATGGCCTAGATGCAATTCCGGAGGTGGCTCCAGAAATCCGTGTTGAACTCATTCAAGAATTTGAGGATAAAGGCCTTCCCTGGCTTCAGGGATCTGTTGAATCCGTCGATCCGGAGTATTATGCCCAGGTGGATCGTGCCAATCCACAGCGCTTGATGCGCGCTTTAGAGGTTTGGCGAGGCACTGGATTGAAGTTCAGTTCCTTCCGAACTAAAACTAAGGTAAAGCGACCTTTCGAAATTATTAAAATTGGATTGGATAGGCCAAGAGAAGAGCTCTACCAGCGAATTGACCAGCGAATGGAATTGATGCTTGGTAAGGGCTTAGTTGAAGAAGCGGAGGGATTATTTGGTAGGAGGGGATTGAATGCACTTCAAACCTTAGGCTACACAGAAATATTTGACTTTTTGGAGGGAAAGTACGACGAGCAAGAGATGGTTCGATTACTGAAGCGTAATTCTAGGCGCTATGCCAAAAGGCAGCTCACATGGTTTCGAAAAGATCCCTTGATCCGCTGGTTTCATCCCAATCAGGAACTTGAGATTTTTGCTTACCTAAGCGATCAAATCGCCTTAAATCCACCAAAAGCAGCCACCCAGTTGTAGGGAGCTTTTTTGATTAATGCGTTGAATTGGTATTGATTGACTTTCATGGCTCTTAATTGTTCAATGCTGCTTTGCGGAATTGAATTTTGAGGTGCCTTTTCTTTCAATAGCTGTTGAATTTTCTCTGGATTTATGAGTTCACCCGCTTCAATCCCGAGTTCAGGATGAGCCTGGACGAGTTGGGAAGCTAAATTTCTTTGGTAGGATAATTTCCCAAGCATGTAATGCCTTACCGTCAGAAAGAAGAGGAGGCAAGCACCTGAAGCAGTTAAAAACAAAGGAATGAAGCCCATATTAGATGCTGAGTAGATTAATTAATTTCAAGTGATCTGGAATAAGTGTTTTGGGTTTGCCTATGCAATCTTCAAATGGGGTGTACACCACTTGAAGATTCATCACGCCTGCCATGCAATTTGTTTTTCCTGCAATTAGCCCTTCTACTGCAGCCATTCCACAGCGGCTAGCCAATACGCGATCCCGCGCAGTAGGCTTTCCGCCACGCTGAATATGACCTAAGGTAGTTACCTTGAAATCTTTGGTAGGGTCTTGAATTTGCTCTTTGACAAGTTTCATAATCGTTTCTGCCGATCCCAATTCATCGCCTTCAGCAACTACGATAATACTTGAACTTTTACTTTTTCTGAGGTTTTTTAAAGACTTGACAATTTGGTTGATATCGGTTTTTGTTTCCGGAACCAATACAAATTCAGCACCCCCGCCAATTCCAGATTCAACAGCAATAAAACCAGCATCTCTTCCCATTACTTCAATAAAGAAAACTCGGTCGTGAGCAGCTGCAGTATCTCGGATTTTGTCGATTGCATCCAGAGCCGTGTTCACTGCTGTGTCAAAGCCAATGGTATAGTCAGTTCCGAAAATGTCGTTGTCAATGGTACCTGGACATCCCACCGTAGGGATTCCAAACTCCTCAAAAAATACCTTGGCTCCAGTGAAGGTTCCGTCTCCACCAATGGCAACTAATCCTTCAATCCCATGAGATTGTAAGTGATCAAAGGCCTTTTTTCTTCCTTCGGGAGTCATAAATTCCATGGAACGAGCAGATTTGAGGATTGTTCCGCCACGTTGAACGATGTTGGAAACGGAATAGGAATGCATTCGCTTGATGTCCCCTTCAATCATCCCTTCATAGCCTCTGTTGATTCCATAGACTTCTAAACCATGGTAGATACCAGTTCTCACGACTGCACGGATACAGGCATTCATTCCAGGTGCATCACCACCTGAGGTGAATACGGCTATTTTTTTCATGATACCACGGTTTTAAAAAACCAAAAATAGACATAAATGGACTAAAAAATCCACTTTTTTAGAAAAAGGAAGGGTGAGGTCTCAATTAAAATCCAATTTTAGTCGTAGCTGCTAAAGGATGATTTTCTAACGTTTTTACAGGAACGTTTTTCAGGTTTAAATGAACCAATTAGCCAGTGATTTTAAAAAAATACTACCTTGAAAGCTCAAACAAACCCAGCATGAAATCTTTACTTTTTCTGACCCGCACCTTCATTGCAATCCTCCTCTTTGCTTCTGCCGCCACAGCCCAACAACTGGAAAAGGAGCGTTGGGAATCTCAAGCAAAAAAGGTGGAGATCATTCGCGATGATTTTGGGGTTCCTCATATCTACGGCTCCACAGATGCAACGGCAGTTTTTGGCTTATTGTACGCGCATTGTGAGGATGATTTCAGAAGAGTAGAGCGCAATTACTTGTGGGCTATTGGAAGGCTTGCCGAACTCGAAGGGGAGAAGGAATTGTACTCTGACTTGCGTGCGCAGCTTTACATGACCACTGAGGAAGCACAAAAAGCCTATGCTCAAGCTCCAAATTGGTTGAAAGAATTGTGCATGGCCTTTGCGGATGGCATCAACTATTACTTGTATACGCATCCAGAAGTAAAGCCACAAGTAATCACGCATTACGAACCATGGATGCCCCTGTTTTTCTTTGAGGGATCCATAGGTGGAGACTTGGAGCGCATTTCCACAGCGCAGTTGAAGGCCTTTTATGAACCCAAGTCTGCCCTGGGATTTCAAGAAGCACAGGAGCAACTTACGCCGCTTGCCTTTGACGAACCTAAGGGGTCTAATGGCATTGCGATAGCACCAAGCAAGTCTGAATCAGGAAATGCAATGCTGCTTATCAACCCGCATACCTCTTTTTATTTTCGCCCAGAAGTACACGTGATTAGCGAAGAAGGTCTCAATGCCTATGGAGCAGTTACCTGGGGGCAGTTTTTTGTGTACCAAGGCTTCAATGAGAAAACAGGCTGGATTCACACCTCGAACTTTGTGGATTTCATCGATGAATTCGTAGAGGATGTTTCCGAAGAAAATGGCAAATTTTCCTACCGCTATGGAAATGAAAAGAGACCAGTAGCTACCCAAAAAATCACTTTGAAATACAAGGATGGGGAGCAGCTGAAGGAAAAAGAATTCACCATCTACCGCACCCACCACGGTCCCATCACCCATCTGGAACAAGGGAAGTGGGTGGCAACAAAGATTAATTGGGATCCTGTACCTGCTTTGGTTCAAAGTTACACCCGAACCAAACTAGCCAATTATACGGAATTCAAGGAAATGATGAATATTCGAACCAATAGCTCCAATAGCACTGTTTTTGCCGATGCAGAAGGGAATATTGGATACTTCCATGGAAACTTTATTCCCAAACGAAATCCGCAAATCGATTTTTCAAAATCAGTAGATGGGACTGATCCTGGTACGGATTGGCAGGGCCTACACACGGTGGATGAGAGCATTCTTATTCTCAATCCTGGTACCGGATGGATTCAAAATTGCAATTCTACCCCATTCACTGCAGCAGGGGAGTTTAGTCCCAAAAGGGAGAATTACCCTTTTTACATGGCTCCAGATCAAGAAAATTTTCGTGGAATTCATGCAAGCCAGTTGCTTTCCCAGCAAAAGGAGAAACTCAATTTGGACACCTTTCTACAACTTGCCTATGATCCTTACCTCCCAGCTTTCTCTTTTTTAATTCCCGAATTGCTTGGATCGATTTCTACTACACTTCCCGCTGCATATTCACCGGCAATGGAACAGCTGCGTGCTTGGGATTACAGAACATCCAAAGAGTCCGTAGCCATGTCCATCGCTCATTTTTATGGAGAAAACTACCAGCGGCGATTTAGAAGTTTGAACCGATTTGCTCAGGAAGATCCATCTGCTACGGTTCCAACTGCTGCTGAGATCCAAGCGGTATTTATCCAGACCTTAGATCAAATGACTCGCGATTTTGGTACGTGGAATACGCCTTGGGGAGAGATCAATCGCTTCCAGCGTTTGAGTGGAGCCATTGATGCAGATTTTGATGATAGCAAGCCTTATGTGCCAGTGGGGCTAGCATCTGGCAATTGGGGAGCCTTGGCTGCCTATGGTGCGAGAGCCACTTCAACTACCAAAAGACTGTATGGCTACCGAGGCAATAGCTTTGTAGCAGTGGTGGAGTTTGGACCGAAGGTCCGTGCCAAATCCATGTTGGCTGGTGGGCAACAAGCAGATCCTAATTCTCCTCATTTCTTTGACCAAGGCCAGCGCTATGCAGATGCTCAATTCAAAGAGGTGGCCTTCTACCGAGAGGATGTTGAAAAAAGAAAAGTGACTTCCTATCACCCCGGGCAACGCCAGAAATAGGGAGCTTATTCTCTTCTTTTTCTCAAAATCAATTGGGATTACTTGGATGAATTTCTGTCTTTCTTTTCTACGCTGGGCTCAGGTTCTTTTTGGCTCGCTTGCGCTGTACCACGCGAATTAGGAAGGCACTAAGTCCGATGATAAAACCCACTCCAAACCAGAAGAATGGGTTGTATAAATCAAACAACACCCGATATCCTGCCGTAAATAAAAACAAGATTAGGCCTGTAATCGCCCATAGGGGTTTATTTTCTTCTTGATCTTTGGCTTCAGGTTGGTGGGGTAAATTAATCAAGGAGCGTAGCTCTCCCCAATGCCAGATCAATAGCATCACATTGGCAGCAAGCATCAATCCGGTAATTAAGGGTGTCCCTCCAAATTCCATGGAAATGGTAATCACAAATACATTTAGGAGGATGGGAAAATTGACCAAGGCACCAAGTTTGGCGTAGCGCTGGGTCATCAGCAAGAAACCAGCCAGCAACTGTGCCCATCCAATAAACTGCCAGTAAAGCCCTGTCTGGTAAAGCACTTCGAAAAAGTGCATCGCAGAGCCAAGAGGAGCATCTTCTTGCGAATAGGTAGTGAACCGTTTGCCTTTAATCTTGATGATGCAGGCAAAAACAAAGGCTCCACCGATCAAATACCGGGTGTAAATGATAAATAGTTGAGCTAAAAAAAAGGATTTAAGACGGTTCATGGATTGAGTTAGGCTAAAGACTGGATAAGAGCTGCTGCTTCTCCGAGGTGTTCTGCAGTAAAAAACCTCTCGTGTTTTACTTCGTGATCGACTTGTTCGTGAATCCAAGTGGTATGAAAAGGAACATGGATCCCATATCCACCAAGCTCCAATACGGGTAGAATATCCGACTTGAGGCTATTGCCGATCATCACAAATTCGCTGGCTTGGATATCGAGATGCCCAATCAATTTTTCATAATCCGAAGTCCGTTTTTCACTCATGATTTCAATGTGATGAAAGAAGCCTTCTAATCCAGATTTTTGAAGTTTCCGCTCCTGATCTACCAAATCCCCTTTGGTAGCCAACACAATGCGGTATTTTCCCTGCAAGGATTGCAAGACCTCCCTCACCCCAGGAAGTAAATCCACCGGTTTACCCAGCATTTCTTGACCGATTTGTATGATTTTTTCCACCAAGGCAATGGGCATTTTTCCCCCCGAAATGCGGAGCGCCGTCTCGATCATCGAAAGCATAAATCCTTTGATGCCATAGCCATAGAGACTCAAATTTGCAATTTCGGTTCGGTAAAGCTCCTTCATGATCGCATGCTGGGGAAGAAAATCCTCGAGGAGACTTGCAAACTTTTCTTCAGCCTCACGAAAATAGGTTTCATTGATCCAAAGGGTGTCGTCCGCATCAAAGGCAATTACACGAATAGGCATGGGGTGTTCAGATAGTTAGTTGGTTAATTTTTAGACAATAGAATTTATTTCACGGTTTCTTTGATCCAAGCAAGTAGCACTTCTCGCCATCCTTCCACAGCCCCTTTCCCCAAGCCAAATGCAAAGCCATGTCCTCCTGTCGGATAAATATGCAGGGAAGCTTTAACACCTTTCGCATGAAGTGCTTGATAATAAAGCAAGGAATTTTCAAGGGGAACGGCTTTGTCATCTTGGGCATGGACCAGGAAGGTAGGAGGGGTGTTTGCAGTAACCTGAATTTCGTTGGAAAACCGCTTCACTAATTCGGGACTTGCAGGTTCTCCAATCAGATTTTTGCGTGAGCCACCATGGGTAGGGGCATCTTGAAACGAGATGACTGGGTAAACTAGAATCGAAAAATCTGGTCTCGCCGAGAGGGTATCGATCGCGTCTTTTTCAAAGGGTAGCTGATGGGCAAAAGAAGTGCTCAAAGTAGCTGCCAGGTGCCCACCTGCAGAAAATCCCATGATCCCAACTTTGGACGGGTTGATATGCCAAGCCGCTGCATGCTGCCGCACCAAGCGGATGGCGCGTTGTGCATCGAGCAAGGGAACTTCCTTGGGATCTGTGAGCGAAGTGGAAATCGGCAGTCGATACTTGACGACGATACCTGCTATTCCATGCGCATTGAGCCACTTTGCAAAATCAGTTCCTTCCCAATCATAGGCCAGGATACCATAGCCGCCTCCAGGAAAAATCAAAACTGCTTCCCCAGTGGCGATCTGCTTTGTTGGCAGGTAAACCTCAATGCTGGGAATTTGAACATTGGATATGCGAACAATGCCCTCCTGCACGGATTTCTCTTGTTGATTCGAAACTTTTTGTAGTGGAGGGAGTCCCGGCCATAAGTTTAAGGTATGATTTTGGGAAAAGGCCAGGTTTGTAGCAGAAAGGAGAGCGAGGATGCAAAGTAGGTGTTTCATGGAGGGAAGATATTGAATGGAGTAATTTTTGCGACTTGCAATCCAAGCTTAAGTGCTGAAGCTGAATATTTTTTCTGTGAGGGCCCATCTCCAGTTAGGGGGTGTGCCAGGAAGATTAGTTTGGTACTGTCCAAGAAATGCCTCCCATTCTTGAACTTTTGGGTTGGCCAGATCTAGTGCCGCTTTTTTTTCAAAGCTAAAGTCATCTGATGTCACAAGGATCATACTGAGGCGTTGTTCCCATCGGTAAATGCTCATTTCCAGAATGCCCGCTACACGTATACTTTCCAGAATGGCTGGATCCACTTGTTTGTGGCAGCGAACATAGGCTTCAATGGCCTCAGGCTCATTTTTGAGATCACAGATGAGGACGAAGGTTTTCATGGTAGCAGAAAAAAGGTGGATGAACTTATTTTCGAGCTCGGAGGGCGAATATAAAAACGAGCAGGAAGCATGCCAATGGCAAGGTAAACGAGAAGTTGACTTCAGAAACGCCAAGAATCAAGAGGTCGGTATAGCCGGTTCCTCCTAAATCCAAAATCATTCCTTGAAGGGTAGGCATGATGGCTCCACCAACGATAGCCATCACTAGAAATGCAGCGGCAAACTTGGAATCCTCTCCAAGCCCTTCCAATGCAATTCCATAGATGGTGGGGAACATCAAAGACATCGCAAAACTCACGCCGACAAGCGAATAGAGTCCTACCATCCCCGTGATGAAAATAGCGCCGAGCATAAAGGCCATCGCCAAGACGGAAAACCAGGCCAAAAGACTTGCCGCTGGGATTATTCGCAATAGGAAGGTACAAATCCAACGCCCCACTAAAAACACACCTAAGGAGGCAAAGGCATAATTTACGGCTTCGTAGGTTTGAATTCCCAGTGCTTCAGCGTATTGGTAAATGTAGGTCCAAACCATAATTTGAGCACCTACATACACCAACTGCGCCAGGGTGCCTTCCACAAAATTTCTATTTTTTACCAAGCGCTTTAGGGTAGGGACAAAGTCTACTTTTTCACCCTCAACCTTTGATTCTGGCATTTTCACCAAGGCAATCACCACCAAAATCACTAGGACTACGAGTCCAAGCATCACATAAGGATCTCGAATTACCAGTAGATCATTGCTGCGGACGGCTGCCTTTGTGGCTTCATCAAGGCTATCGAAAAGGTATACTTTACCGGATTCGTCGGTGGCAGAACTTTGGAGATCGTTGAGGATGAAGGTTTTTGCCACAAATAGACCCGCCAAGGCACCCATAGGATTGAAGGCTTGTGCCAAGTTTAAGCGCTGCGTGGCGGTTTCTTCACTCCCCATGGACAGGATGTAGGGGTTGGCAGTAGTTTCAAGAAAGGCTAGACCAAAGGTTAGAATGTACAGTGCTGCCAAAAAGAATCCATAGCTCTCCAATGCTGCTGCGGGGTAAAAAAGACAGGCTCCAAAACCATACAGTCCTAAGCCAAGAAGAACCCCAGTTTTGTAGGAATACTTTTTTATAAAAAAGGCTGCAGGCAAGGCCATCGTGAAGTAGCCACCATAAAAAGCCAGCTGTACCCAAGAAGCTTGCGTATTTGTCAGTTCCAGTACGCGTTTAAACGCCGCCACCATGGGATTGGTGATGTCATTCGCGAATCCCCACAGCGCAAACAAGGAAGTGATTAGGATGAAGGGAAGTAGAAGTTTCTTGGGAACAAGTTCGGCTTTGCTGCTCATAAGGCTCTGTCTAAGTGCGTGTAGCCACCGTCGACAAAAATATGCTGTCCGGTGATGTGTGAAGCTTTTTCGGAAAGAAGAAATAGCGCCATGTTTGCGATTTCTAAGGCTGTAGTCATCCGGTTTTGAAAAGGCACTCGGCGGCTAATTTCTTCCAATTTTTCTACTGGGTTTGGAAATGATTGAATCCAAGTGGCATACATCGGAGTATATACCTCTGCAGGAACAAGGGCATTGACCCGAATGTGGTAGGGGAGTAGTTCTACCGCCCACTCTCGGGTAAGGGCCAATTGAGCACCTTTTGCAGCGACATAGCCTGAGGTATTGCCCTGCCCCGTAACGGCAGTTTTAGAGGAAATATTAAGAATTACCCCCTTGGATTTTTTCAAGGCTTCCAAGGCATAATGGGCGAGGAAATAGTAATGGCCTACATTTTTTTCTACCGACTTGAGGAAAGCCTCTGGGCTTCCTTTTTCCAATCCTACCCCATCATTTGTGCCTGCATTATTTACCAATCCATCGATTCTACCGTAGGTGGAGAATGTTTCTTGCACCACTTCTTGAGCATCTCCTGCCGAGAAAAGCCGTTTTTTGAGTTGCAAGGCTTTTCCTTTGGCAAACTCCAGCAGTTCTTGCCCTTCCACCTCGGATGGGTCAATGATGACGGGAATGGCACCCTCTTCGATAAGACCCCTTGAAATCGCTCCTCCGATGCCTTTTGCACCACCTGAAACTAAAATAACTTTATCCTGAAGCTGTAAATCCATGTTTGGTTCGATACGGATTAAATTTTGTAAAATTCTTGAGCAGTTCCTCCGAAAAGTGCTTCTTTTTCGTGCGGTGAAAGTTGGTCAGCAAATGATTCAATCACCCCTAACACTTCCTTGTACTGCCCAGCCACTTGGCACACGGGCCAATCGCTTCCAAAAAGGAGCCTTTTCGGTCCAAATAATTCCAAGGCAATTTCCAAGTAAGGGAAAAGATCAGCCGGATTCCATTTTTTCCAATCCGCCTCTGTGACCAGTCCTGAAACCTTTGCATAAACTAGCTCCCGTTCACTAAATGGTTGGAGGCTTTTTTTCCATGCTTTCCAATCTCCAGCCTTGATATCAGGCTTGGATAAGTGATCGATGACAAAGAATTGATTGGGGCAAGCATCTACGAGTTGAAGTGCTGCAGGCAGCTGCTGCGGATAGGTAAGTAGGTCGTAAGTGTAGCCGCGCTGCCCAAGCTTATGAATCCCGCGAATGAATTCCTTGCGAAGCATGTATTCCGGTTCCTTGGATTGGAGGACTTCTCGAAATCCCAGCAACCTGCTATAATTTGACCACAGGTCAAGAGCCTCGTCCAAGTTGTCCTGTGCTAGTTCAGCCCAGCCTACCACCCCAAGTATCCAGGGATGATCTTCACTAAGTTCAAGCAAAAATGCTGTTTCTCGAAGATGCTCCTCGGCTTGTACGGCGATGCATCCATCAATTTGTGAGGCTTGCAGTATTGGGTACAGGTCTTCAGGAAGAAAATTTCTCCGAAGTGCAGCCATGTCATCGTTTATCCAGTCAAATCGCTTGGAATCATAGTTCCAAAAGTGCTGATGCGCGTCGATTCTCATGCTTCCGGATCTTGAACAGCCAGTTGTTCGGATACTCCCAATCCTTCGATTCCTAGGCGAACACGGTCACCCGATTTCAAATAACGGGGTTCCTTCAAGCCCATTCCCACGCCTGCGGGTGTTCCAGTAGATATCACATCTCCAGGGAGGAGGGTCATGTAATTGCTCACATAGGAAATCAGTGTAGGAACATCAAAAATCAAATCTGAAGTACTGCTATTTTGGAGCAATTCCCCATTTACTTCAAGCCAAAGGGATAGTTGCTGTGGGTCCGGTATTTCGTCTTTGGTCACAAGGTAGGGGCCTAAGGGAGCAAAATGGTCCGCACTTTTTCCTTTGGTCCATTGTCCGCCTTGGCGAAGCTGAAAGTCTCGCTCGCTCACATCGTTGTGGACGCAATAGCCGGCAATGTAGTCGTAGGCATTTTCTTTGGTGACGTACTTGGCTCGCTTCCCAATGACCACGGCCAACTCAACCTCCCAATCGGTTTGCGTTGAGTTTCTTGGAATGTAAATGGGATCAAATGGTCCGCAAAGGGAGCTGCTTGCTTTCATGAAGAGGATAGGGACCTCTGGAACAGGCATGCCTGCTTCTTCTGCATGCTTTCGGTAATTGAGACCGATGCATAGGATCTTGGAGGGGCGGGCAATGGGAGAGCCGAGACGACTTTCTGATGGAATTTCGTTGAGTGAGCTTTGATGGATTGTCAACCAATCTCTCAATCGTTCCAAGCCTTGGTTCTCAAAAAATGCTTCATTCCAATCTTCACCAAAAGAGGAACAATCCAAGCGTCTGCCTGAAGGGTCTTCTATGCCTGGAAGTTCATTGCCTGCTGCTCCAAATCGGATTAGTTTCATGGTGGGGTAGGTTAATGGGTTTCTGTCTTCTATTGAATTGGTGGAAGGGATTACATTTTAATTCCTGTAAAGCCGCCATCGATTGTGAAATTGGAACCGGTGATGAACTTGCCGGCATCGGAAGAAATAAAATAAGCCAGCTCTGCGATCTCATCTGGAGTCCCCATTCTCCCTATGGGCTGTGTGGCAGCTAGTTGCTCAAACATTTCTCGCTCTTTGCCGGGGTAGTTTTTAGCCAAAAACCCATCTACAAAAGGGGTATGAACCCTTCCTGGAGAGATGCAATTGCAGCGAATCCCCTGTTTTACGTAATCCCGAGCAATGCTTAAGGTCATGGAAAGTGTGGCTCCCTTGGTCATGCTGTAGGCAAATCGATCTGGGATTCCCATGGTCGCAGCTACGGAACATAGGTTGAGGATGGACCCTCCACCTTGTTCGATCAGTTTGGGGAGGGCCGCTTGGCTACAGAGAAACATGCCCGTGACATTTACTGCGAATAGTCGCTCGAAATCAGCCAGGGATGTGGATGCTAAGTTTCCGATATGTGAGATGCCCGCATTGTTGATCAGTACATCCAATTTGCCAGGAATAGATTGAATTGCAGTCTG
This sequence comes from Cyclobacteriaceae bacterium, assembly GCA_947458475.1. GTDB lineage: Bacteria > Bacteroidota > Bacteroidia > Cytophagales > Cyclobacteriaceae > Algoriphagus. The sequence goes on from CANGZP010000005.1 coordinate 40,954, forward strand.
AACCTGACTTTCTTCGCGAATATCGACTTCTAAAAAAGTAACCGACTTTCCTTTTTCTTGAAATTCTTTTTCCACTTGTTGTCCAAGGAGGGCATTGGAGTCAATAAAGAAGACCGTACTCCCTTGGCTTGAAAATTTTCCGACAAGAGCAAGCCCAATTCCACTTGCTCCACCGGTAATAAGAATGGTTTTATTTTCCATTTACTTGAGATTTTGGGTTTAGCCTTACGTTCCTAGGCTTATATTTTTAAAGGGAAACCCCTTTTCCAGTTTTTACAGATTCATCACAAGCGAATGCAATTTTTAGGCTATTCAGTGCATCGTCCAAATGCTCCTTCAGGTCTAAATCTTCAAGAATCGCCTGTAGAAAATAGGCTTGCTCTCGGTTGCACAATTCTTGATGGCTAGGTTCATCTTTCAGATCTATCCATTCGTCTTTTTTGGCGAACAATTGCTTTTCGTTCAAGTCAGCGTGGTGAACCAATAACGATTCGGTTTTAGTATGCGAATCGATTTGGTCGGATTGTCCTGCGGATGCAGCGATTTTGGCTACAATGGAAACCGCCCCCATTGGCCCCATGACATCTTTGATGAAAAAGGCTGTTTCACTGATCATGGGTCCCCATCCCGCTTCGTACCAGCCAACGGATCCATCTTCAAATCGAATTTGAAGTTGCCCATAGTTGTAATTGTCGGCAGAGACCTCCTCGCTGAGACGGGCGCCGATGGCGGAAACCCATACTGGTTTGGAACGGGTCATTTGGCACATCACGTCAATGTAATGGACCCCGCAATCCACGATTGGGCTCAAGGTCTTCATCAGGTTTCGATGGACGTCCCACATGTAGCCTTGGCTTTGTTGATTTAGGTTCATCCGCATCACCAATGGCTTGCCTAGCTTTTGCGCTTCTTCAATAAATCTGATCCAGGAGGGGTGGTGTCGCAGGATGTAGCCGACTACTACTTTCTTATTGGTTTCCTTTGCCACGGCAAGGATTCGTTCTGCACCAGAAATGCTGTAGGCCAAAGGTTTTTCCAAAAATACATGGCAGCCCGCCTGCATGGCTTTGCAGGCAAAGTCCTCATGGGTGTCCGGGTAGGTAGAAATGCAGACGGCATCGGATTGGCTCTCCGCTAAGGCGGTTTCGAAGTCCTCAAAAAGGGGATAGTCGTTCCTTAATTTTTCTTGGAGGCGCAACTTTGAATCCCCTCTAGAGACAAGACCAGAGATCTCAAATTCGGGCATTTGGTGGTAGGCGGTAGCATGGGAGGCACCCATATTTCCACAACCTACCACAAGGATTCGAATTGGTTTATTCATCAGTGGCCGCGGTTAAAAGTGCAGCAATTTCACTTTTGCTGAGGTATTTTATTTCTACGCGCAAGGAAATTGGGCTTAGGGGTTGGTCTTGCTTGTCTCGCGGAACAGATACGATGCGGTCAATGATGTCCATCCCTTTGATGATTCTTCCAAAGACCGTATAATCTCCATCCAGTCGAGGGATTCCTGCAGGATTTTGTACGATGTAAAATTGGCATCGGGCGGACAGTTTGCCGGGATTATCGTCCCTGCCTGCTCCTAAAGCACCGTACACATGTTTCAATTCTGGGTGAAACTCAGGTGCCAATAGGTATTCCGGATCAGTGAATCCAGCCGGAGTATCTGGGCATCCCCCTTGAGCGACAAAGTTTGGAATCACTCGATTGAAGGTGAGTGAATCCCAATAACCGGCTTCAGCAAGTTGAATAAAGCTTTTTTTGTGATTGGGGGTACGCTCATCCAATTCTATCCAAAGTTCGCCTTCTGGAGTTTGAATGTATCCTACTGGGATTTTATCGGTTTGGGCGATGCCCACTTGCCAAAAAAGCAGGAAGAGGCAACAGAGGAATAGTGGTTTTCTCATCGTAGAAAAGTTTACTTCCTAAACTACGGATTTCTGAGTTACATTTTATTTCCTTTTTGAGGAAAGCTAGGATTTAAAGTCCCAAACTGAGTTTTAGCTTATTCAAAGGGAAGAGGTTTTTTCTACTTCCTAGGTGATAAAATCAGGTTCTAACCTAAAAAATTAGAGGCCCAACTGGTTGATAACAGGGTGGGCATACATGCTAAGAAATTTTTCTACCTCTAGGGGATTTTCTTGATTTACTTTTTGGGAAAGGCGCTTTTCAAAACTCGCTTTTTCTGCTGTAGTGTACTGCGATGTAAATTGACTTTTCTGATTTAGAAGATCGTGAGCAATATAATTGCTAGGCCAGAGTTTGTATCCTTTCCAAATTTCCTGATCAATCAACTCTCCGAGTTTGCTTAGTTTTTCGTTTTGCGTGAGCTCCTCTTTTTTCAGTTGACGGATCTCCTTGGTCATCACTTTATTGACCTGGATGTGGATACGCTTTTTGGGTCCCATGATGCCACTCAACAATGTGATAAAGTCCTCATTTTCTCCTTTTACATAGATTTCTTCCTTTGATTTTGCAATCAATTCAGGGATTTTCAAGGAGTCGGTTGGGTCATATTCGTAAGAGATCGAAACTGGGACCAGCTGTATTTTTTCAAAGAAATTGAATGGATTACTGCCTTTTTCGGCAAGGGTAAGCATTTTCAAAACGCCCTTTTGTGTGCTGTCGTTTCCGTCTTTGGTTCTCCCTTCGCGCTGTGCGGTCCATACGGATCGGTTTTCGCGTAGGAGGGATTTGTGAATAAATTGAGAGGCGAGTTGGGAGCTTTCCAGTAAAGCTCTACCGCTAAGACCTCTTCGAATGGCAAAATTCCGATTTAGCTTAGATAGGATGTGAATGAAAGGCTTTTTGATCAAGTTGTCTCCGATGGCAGAAGTTGTCATGACTAGCCCATTTTCGTACAGACAGGCATTTAGCAAGGAGGTGTCCAAGATGATATCGCGGTGGTTGGAAACAAACAGATAAGCTGTGTTGGGTTCTAATTGCTCAAAGCCACCTACTGTCAAGCCTTCCGAACTCATTTCCAATACTTTTCGGACAGCAGGATAGATAAAGTTGATTTGAAAATCCCGCAAGGAATGGGTGTGTTTCATACGATCCTTCCAGGACTTTGCTTGGTCCTCAGGAAAGGTAAACTGCATCATGGCTTCCAGCATGGGGTCGTCCACAATCTCTCGGATGGCAGCATTTACCTCTGCGTCGTAAAAGGGGCGGATTGAATCGAACTGGGACATGGTTGAATAGGCTTAAACTTAGCGTGTAAAGTTAGTTTAATTTTAAAAGGGATTAAAATTTGGGGATCGAGCCTCTCCGCTAGTTTACCGCTTTAGGGATTTGGTCAAAAAGAAAAACTGTACCGGCAATGCATCAGTCCAATAGTTCCAAGTATGTGCACCTGGTCTTTCAATGTATTCGTGTGGGATTTTATTTTCCATCAAAAGCGAATGCATTTGACGGTTGGTCTCGATCAAAAAGTCATCTACCCCACAATCAATGAGTACCGAGATTTTTTGATTTTTAAGTTGATCTACTAGGCCTACCGCAGTGTAAGAACTAAATACTGGACCTTGGTAATTGATGGCTCCCAGCATTTCTTTTTGACCTTGTTTCCGCAGGTTTCGAAACTCTTCGCCAACTTTCCATAGGTCGGTATCAATGTTCATCACGCCACTCATGCTTCCTGCAGCGATAAATAGGGTAGGGTGCTTGGCAGCAAGGGTAATGGCTCCATGACCCCCCATGGACAAGCCGGTGATGGCCCGAGATTCTTTTTGTGCAAGTGTTCGGTAATTTTTGTCGACAAATGGAATCAATTCTTGAATCATGTAGGTTTCGTAGCGAACAGAATCTAGTAGCGGACTATCGTAATAATAGCTTGCAGGACCTACCCCAGGGGTGACAATCAACACCTGATGTTCCTCTGCCAATTGATTCACGATTCCTTTTTCGGTTACTTTTTGATGCCAATCCGAAAAGGCGCCAGATCCACCATGCAGGAGGTAGATCACCGGGTAGCTGCTTTTCCCATTTTCATAGCTAGATGGAAAAGTGATGGCTGCTTTCAGCGTCTTTTTCATGGATGGGCTGAATACTGAAATGGTATCCACTTTAGCCTGAGCAAAAAGGAGGGAAGGAAGCAGGAGAAGTGCAAGCAATAGGCTTTTCATAGTAGCGGTTGAATTTGAGTGCTAGATTGGTTGTAACTGGTTTGCTAAGATCAGACAAGAATCCTATCTGAGTTTTAGAAAACCTAGTTTGAAAGGTTCATTTCAAAAATAAGTAATCCTTCAGGGTATTCCGAATAAGCTTTTTGCTGGAATTCAGATTTTTAATTTGCATAGACTGGAAGAAGCTATTTTTTCGAATTTGAACAAATAAGTTACCAATACATTGGCCTTATGCTTATCTTAATCCAATCATTTTTTATTGATCCCATGAAAACACTACAACACCTTGCCTACGCACTTTTAGTTTTGGTTTTGGGCGCCCTAGTAGCGAAAGAAGGATCCTTTATTTTTGTACCGCTGGTTTGGGGAATATTTTTTGCCTTTGCCTTGTATCCGATATCCTCCTGGTTTGAACGAAGAAGATTCCCCAGAGGGCTTGCAATATTTCTGAGTATCCTGGGCATTTCTATCCTAGCCTTTGGGATTTTTTACCTCTTGTTGAACCAAGTGTTTGGATTGATCCGTGAGATCCCCGAGATAGAAGCCAATATTTCTGGAAAAATGGCACGCTATTCCGAGGAACTCAACCTCTTCTTCGGTGAGGACTGGATCAGTTCGAATACGCTTCCTAGCCTTGACTCCTTAGTTAGTTCATTCGATTTCAACAAAACCCTTTTTGCAACTGGAAAATCGCTTACGCTGATTGGGATTGTGCCTTTGTACATTTTTTTATTGCTCTATTACAAAGATTTTTTTGCCGAATTTCTGGTGCGGTATTCCTCCAAAAACCAGGAAACGGTACTTCATTGGGTCAATGATTCAGGACAAGTGATTCAGGATTATTTGGTGGGGATGATTCGTGTGACCGGAATCGTTGCCTTCTTGTCTGGTCTGTTTTTTTATTCCATTGGGGTTGAATTCTTTATTCTGTTTGCGGTATTTATTGCCCTGATGAATTTGATTCCCTTTGTGGGGGTTTTTCTTTCTTCCGTATTCGCGGTCGTCTATGTTTTTTTGACTACAGACTCCCTGATTTATCCCTTGCTTACTTTCGTGTGTTTGTGGGGGATTCAACTATTGGAAAACAACTTGATTACGCCCATGGTGGTAGGGTCTAAGGTGAAAGTAAATGCCTTAGCTGTCCTCATCTCCATTTTAATTGGCGGTTGGCTTTGGGGAATTTCTGGAATGATCTTGTTTATTCCCTTGGTGGGAATATTGAAAATCACCCTTGAAAAAAGTGAACAATTCAAAGCCTTTGGCTTTTTGTTGAGCGACGATGTCCAAGTCAACGAGGACTCAGAAAACTTCTGGAAGATTTTGAGAAAGATGATTGTGAAGCAAAAAAAGTAAATCAAAAAATAAGTCGGGGTGGCAGGATTCGAACCTACGACCTTCCCGCACCCTTGCGGGACGAGATACCTGGCTACTCTACACCCAGGAACAAAAAAAGCCAACAAGTATTTGCTGGCTTTAAGTGATTTTGATTTTAAATAAGTCGGGGTGGCAGGATTCGAACCTACGACCTCCACATCCCAAATGTGGCGCGATACCGGGCTACGCTACACCCCGAACTTTTTTATAGATTCAACTAGCCGTTGCTAATTGAGTGTTTTTTGTTTTCTTTCATTAAGGGATTCGAAACTGGGACCTTCCCGCACTGCTGCGGGACGCGATACCGGGCTACGCTACACCCCGAAATTGTTCCAAAGCGCTTTTGCTTTGAAGTGGTGCAAACATAGCCAAAAATACTTTCTAAGTACCTATCCCTGAAAAAAATTGTTTTTTAAGGCTCTAGTCGTGTTCAAGCACTTAGTATTTGGCCAAAAAAACAGGACGTATTTACACGAGCGATGCTATCAGTTGAAGGTCGGAGAGGAACTTTTCTAGCAATTCCCTTAACTTGCTGAAGGGCAAGCCAGATCCAGACATCAATGCGATGAAGGAAAGTAAAAATTTCAAGCAATAAATTCCGGTCTATCCAATTGGGATAGTTTACTTATCCTTAAAGGTATTTAGATTAGATCGTTCAAGTTAAAACCCAATACATTTCACCAAATACTAGTTAAACCCATGAAAAAACACATTTTCCTGCTATTTCTATTCCTATCAGGAATAAGTATGGCTCAAACTACCAAAGAAGCTTCTACAAGTACCTCACCTAAAGCTCAGGTGGCGGAGTCCAAACAATCCGTAACATTGGACGGAAAAGTAATTCCACTTCTTGCAAAGGCAGGAACTATGGAGTTGAAAGACGAGAATAATCGTCCGATCGCTCTTTTTGGATTTACTGCCTATTTCAAAGAAAACCCAGAGAAAAACCGTCCCATTGTCTTTGCATTCAATGGAGGTCCTGGTTCTTCTTCCTATTGGTTGCACATGGGCGTAATGGGACCCAAGCGAATTGTAGTGGATGATCCCAACTACAACGCTGCGGCACCTTACCAGCTAACCAACAATGAGTTTTCGATCCTTGATGTGGCCGATGTGGTCATGATGGACCCCGTGGGAACAGGTCTTAGTGTACCTATAGGTGACGCAAAGGGCGCTGATTTCTGGGGAGTGGATCAGGACATCCGCAGCACCAGCTTGTTTATCATGCAGTTTTTAAAAGAATATGGCCGACTCAATTCTCCCAAATACATTTTGGGTGAGAGCTACGGTACCTTCCGCAATGCAGGGGTGATGAATTACCTGTTGGACAAAGGCTATGCCTTGAATGGAGTGATCATGGTGTCTGCAGTTTTTGACCTGCGCACCCTGTTTTTTGCTCCAAATGAAGACTTGCCTTACAGCGTGTACCTGCCGACAATAGCTGCTACCAGCTGGTACCACAACAAGGTGACTGACAAAGGGAAGGATCTTCCTTCTTTTGTACAGGAGGTGAGAGAATTTGTTGAGAATGTATACGCGCCGTCCTTATTTAAAGGTAACCGGCTTGCTGCCACAGAAAAAACTGAGATTGCTGCAAAATTGGAAGACTATACAGGCATTGCAGCCAAGGTATGGGAGCGTGCAGACCTTCGAATCACTCCAGGAGAATATTACCAAGAACTGCTTCGGGAAGAGGGAATGACTGTAGGCAGGTTGGATTCCCGTTACAAGGGGATCAACCTGGACCCAATGGCCATGTCGGCCTTTACGGATCCTCAAAGTGATGCCATTTCACCGGCTTACACCATGGGTTTTTTGGATTATTTCCATGGGAGCTTGGGCGTGAGTAAAGATTTGCAGTATGCCACTTCTGCCTATGCCAAAGAAGGATTTAAATGGGATTGGAAGCACCAAGGAAATAATTTCTGGGGTGCAGATGCCGCTGTTACCACCGTGCCTGACATGGCGGAAGCCTTGAGCAAGGATCCACACGTCGAGGTCTTGATCATGAATGGTTACTACGACTTGGCCACTGTATTTCATGGCGTGGAGCACTCGATTTCTCATATGGGTTTACCTGCTTCCGCTACCGACCGAATCAAGATGACGTATTACGAGGCGGGCCACATGATGTACACGCATTTGCCTTCTGCAAAATTATTCAGAGAAGACTTGAAAAAGTTCATTCAGGATACTGTAAGTAAATAAAATCACAGCGCCCAGTTCTTGAAACCTTTTGTTTTGAAGAAGGTGGAAGAGCTGGGCTTTTTTTCTCTGGAATTGGCAGTTTGATAGTTTTATGCTCCGAATTCCGCCACTTTACCTAGCACAAAACGTTTTAAGCCATTTTAAAGAGTCAGAAAGCAAATGATTTGAGCTGAAAATTTGTAAATTGAATTAGCATTTAAGGCTTAAAAATATGTTCAACCCAATAGAAATAGACAGAAGTAATCTGACAATCATGGGAGTTAAGTTTTCCGACTTGAAATCCTTAGAGAGCACTGCAAACGCCCTGGGGAGTAATATGTTTGAAGGTTACGAACCGACTCCAAAAGGCATTGAAATTATAAGAGACTATGTTGCAGGAAAAATAACATTGCCTGAGCTTGTGGCATTTGCCAAAGAAAAAGCCTATGTCTAATTCTTACGAATACATAGATTCTGACTTCATCTACACAGACCCGAATACAGGACTTTTAAGGAATTTACAAGATATTTCAGACCCCGATGTTTTACTTTTTGTTGAGAGTGGTGTTGTAACCAAGCGACTTAAAGAACTTTACGAAAATCCAATAAAAATCAAGGGAGTTGACAGCCTTTTTGAAATTCATAGAATTTTATTTCAAGACATTTACGGTTGGGCAGGAAAAAAGCGGACAGTAGAAATTAGCAAAGACGGTAAGCAGTTCTTCCCTACTTCGCACTTTGAAAATGCTTTAAGATACATTGACCAGTTAATGGCTGGGTTCAAGAAAATTTCGAAAAACAACAAAAAACTGCTAGCAGAGAAATTGGCAGAAGTTTTAGATAACGTCAATTATTTACACCCCTTTAGAGAAGGGAATGGACGAGCACAAAGGGAGTTTTTGAGACTGTTAGCGTTAGAAAAAGACTTGGCCCTAAATCTCAATCCGCCAGATAACAAAAGTGTTTTCGAACGCTATATGCAAGGAACAATTGAAAGTGATGTGAAGATATTGACTGAATTGATTTTTGAGCTTATTGATACGATTGACCGTACCCCTTAAATTCGGTCTGGTCTAAGGTTGGCAAAATCGCTGATTTATAATAATCCAATAAAAAACAGGAAGTCAGAGTTCAAAGCATGTTGAATTCAACCTCAGGTAACCGAAACGATTTAATCGCTTATTTCTGTAAATTAGAAGTGATAATGGATAAAAAGTGCCGCAAATAAAAGAGTTAGGTGCGATTCAATGACGACCGTAAATTCATGGAATTAACACTGTCAATATTATTCTTTTTACTTCTCCTTACTTGGAGCCTATTTAGGTCCAGAATTAAAGGAGTTGTCGGAGAGAAAAAGGTTTCATTTATTCTAAATTTCCTTGATAGGTCAAAGTACAAAGTCATTAATAATATAGTGCTTAAAGCAGGTGATAAGACTATTCAAATTGATCATATTGTTATTTCTGACTTTGGAATATTTGTTATTGAGACAAAGAATTACAAAGGTTGGATTTTGGGAAATGAGAATTCTGATTTTTGGACCCAAGTAATATTTAAACGGAAGGAAAAGCTTTATAATCCGATACGTCAAAACTTAAGTCATATCTGGGCGTTGAAAAGTTGCCTTCGCGAATACCCTGATATAGAATATAAGTCCATCATCGTATTTCCTCGAACAGCCTATATAAAAGTCAATACATCCACCGAGGTTATATATTCACACCGACTACTGAAAACGATTAAACGTTATTCGGATATAAAGCTAACGGAAGCTGACAAAGAGATCATCTTTAAAAAAATCATTTCTTTGAATTTGATTGAAACATATGACAGAAGTCAGCACATTAAATCAATTAAACAAAGGATAAAGAAAAGAGAGAGCGCAATAGCTGCAAACAAATGCCCTCAATGCGGTGACGATTTGATCATACGAAATGGAAAGTTTGGAAAATTCTTGGGCTGTACTTCATATCCTAAATGCAAATTCAGTCGACCTATTTGAAAAAGAACTTTGCTTCACAAAAGTTTGGTGAAATAGGGTTAAAGTCTTTCGTTGTAAGGTTCTTGTTTTATTTTGTTTTGTTCGATAATTTTTTTTCCAAACCCCAAACTGAACTAGGCTTGAAAACCTTGATTGCAAGTGGAAAGAAGGATATCAAATCAAAAGAAAAAAATAAGGTTTCTAAAAAATTAAAGCTTTTGTTTTAAAACGCACTTATCCTGCTTATTCATCTTTAAAAGCTTAATGAATACTTTCTGGGCTAAACAAAAAAAGGAGATCCAGTTGGATCTCCTTTTTCTTTGTAAAAGCAGTTTGAATTACATCATGCCGCCCATTCCGCCGCCACCCATTGGAGGCATAGCAGGACCATCTTCCTTCACGTCTGCTACCACACACTCGGTAGTCAAAAGCAAGGCTGCAATAGAGGCTGCATTTTCCAATGCAAGACGAGTTACCTTAGTTGGGTCGATGACACCAGCTTTGAATAGGTCTTCGTACTTGTCTGTTCTCGCATTGTACCCGTAGTTTCCTTTGTTGTCGCGAATCTTGTTCACCACTACAGAAGGCTCACCACCAGCATTGCTTACAATCGTTCTCAATGGAGACTCAATCGCTATGCGAACAATATTGATCCCTGTATCTTGATCTTCGTTAGCACCTTTAAGGTTGTCAAGGGCTGAAGCTGCTCTTACAAGCGCTACACCACCACCTACAACTACTCCTTCTTGTACAGCCGCTCTAGTAGCATGCAAGGCATCGTCCACACGGTCTTTCTTTTCCTTCATTTCTACTTCAGTAGCAGCTCCAATGTAAAGAATCGCTACACCGCCAGAAAGCTTCGCAAGACGCTCCTGCAACTTCTCTCTGTCGTAGTCAGAAGTGGTTTTTTCGATTTGAGCTTTGATTTCAGCAATTCTGCCTTTGATCGCACCTGCATCACCAGCACCATTTACTAAAGTGGTGTTGTCCTTATCGATGTTGATTTTCTCTGCTCTACCTAGCATATCAGGCGTAGCATTTTCTAGTTTAAAGCCTCTTTCTTCAGAGATCACTGTTCCTCCTGTAAGGATTGCAATGTCTTCCAACATGGCTTTTCTACGGTCACCGAATCCAGGGGCCTTTACAGCTGCTACTTTCAATGCACCTCTAATTTTGTTGACTACAAGTGTGGCAAGTGCCTCACCATCTACATCTTCTGCGATGATCAATAGCGGCTTTCCAGACTGAGCTACTGGCTCAAGTACAGGAAGCAATTCTTTCATGGAAGAGATTTTCTTGTCGTAGATCAAGATGTAAGGATGATCCAATTCCACTTCCATTTTCTCTGTGTTGGTCACGAAGTAAGGGGAGAGGTATCCTCTGTCAAACTGCATACCTTCTACAGTCTTCACTTCGGTTTCAGTTCCTTTAGCCTCTTCCACAGTGATTACGCCATCCTTGCCTACTTTGTCCATGGCGTTGGCAATCATTTGACCGATTTCCTCGTCATTGTTTGCAGAAACAGTCGCTACCTGAGCGATTTCTTTGGAAGTAGAGATTGGCTTAGAGTTGGCCTTCAATTCAGCGACAACCGCTGCTACTGCCTTGTCGATGCCACGCTTCAAATCCATTGGATTTGCACCAGCAGCTACGTTCTTGATTCCTACATTGAAAATTGCTTGAGTCAATACGGTAGCAGTAGTTGTACCGTCACCTGCTTGATCAGCAGTTTTGGATGCTACTTCTTTAACAAGCTGTGCTCCCATGTTTTCGATAGGCTCCTTTAGCTCAATTTCTTTAGCTACAGAAACACCATCTTTGGTAATGGTTGGAGCTCCGAATTTTTTGTCTAGGATTACATTTCTTCCCTTTGGGCCAAGGGTTACTTTTACTGCATCAGCAAGAGCATCGACGCCTCTCTTGAGTTGGTCTCTAGCGTCTGTATTGAAAAATAGTTGTTTAGCCATTTTTTTAATTTTTTTCAGGGTGTACGAATTAGTTATAGGATTGCGAAAATATCAGACTCTCTCATGATGAGGTAGTCGTTTCCATCGACGCTCAACTCTGTACCTGAGTATTTCCCATACAGTACAGTGTCTCCAACTTTTACAGTCAATGGTTCATCCTTTTTTCCGTTGCCTACTGCAACTACAAGGCCTTTTTGAGGCTTTTCTTTTGCAGTGTCCGGAATGTAAAGACCGGAAGCAGTTTTTTCTTCTGCAGCTGCTGGTTGAACCAAAACGCGGTCTGCAAGAGGTTTGATGTTCACTTTTGACATAGATATAAAATGTTAAGGGTTAAAGTAATCTTTCAGACACCTACCTGCACTTCTTATGCCAAGGCTTGATCTTGACTTAATTCTGACAAATCGACGGAAAATCATCCGTATTCCGACATAAAAGACATTTTTCGCTGCGACTTTATCTGCCAATTTTTCTCTTTTTTTGGATTTGCTTCTTTCAAAGTGTCAGTATACCCAAAAAAAGAGCCTTACTGAGAAGTAAGGCTCTAAAATATTTAGGTAGTACTTGACTTATTTTGTTGCAGTAGAATCAGCAGGAGCTGCTTCTGTTGCAGGAAGTGCATTTTGAGTATCGCCAAATGCTGGAGCAACTACCTGCTCTTTTGCAGTCTCAATATTTGGAGATGAAAATTGGTTCGGCTGGCTGCTTGTAAAAAACACAGATGAAGCTAGCGCCAAGGCTAGAATAGAAATCGCTAAAACCCAGGTTGCCTTTTCTAAAACATTTCCTGTACGTGTTACCCCCATGATTTGTGAAGCACTACCACCAAAAGCAGCACCAGCGCCACCCTTTGAGTTTTGGCCTAAAATCACTAGAATTAGCAATACTGCTAGAACCAAAATAACACTGATTAATATAGTAAACATACGATTGGAATTATTCTTTTGATTTTTCAATTAAGTCCGCAAAGTAAGCCCTTTTCTCGGGAAACTTCAAAGCAAGCTTCTCATAAATTTCGATTGCCATTGCTTTTTTACTCTGCTGAAGTAGAATAGCAGCAAAAGTTTCAGAAATCAAGCCCTCATTTAGGCTGGTACTCGCGTTTGCTAAATTCTCATTATTTTGATTTGCTTCAATCTCCTTGATTGTTGCTAGCTTGATTTCTTTTTTGCTAAATGCCTTAATCAAGTCAATCTGAGCTCTTTTTTCAGCATCTAAAATTTCTTTCTTTTCTTTTCTCCGGATACTTTCGATTAAGTCATCCTTCGGTGCCTTCCGTTTTTTTGGCTTTTCTTTAGCGCTGACTTCATTTATTGCTTGTACCGCTTCTCTTGTCGCTATTGGAGCGCTTTCTTTTGCCTCAGATTCACTTTTAGCGGACGGAAAAAGCCAGTTTTTCAGCCAAATTCGGTCTGTACTTGTGGCAGCAGCTAGCGGAAGGGAAGGGCTGCTGTCTTGATTTTTTACCTCAAATCGAGTGCAAAGCGCATGAGATAGGTAGAAAAAGGGAAAGTTTTTTTGAACTTTCTTGAGCAGCAAATAATCCGCTTTTTCCAGCCGATCTGATTTTTGGATGAGTTCTAGAAATTGAGAGGCGTTCACAGCAATTAATTTGAATTCAATATACGGATTTTACCAGTTGGCTACGGTGGCCGTGAAAATATCTTGAATTATTGTTTCGAAAATATCTTCAACCAGTTGATTTTCCACATCCAATAAGGTCACCGTGCGAGGATCGTAATCTTGGAAAAAGGTAAAGGTCTGTTTTTTATTTTCCTCCTCATTACTCAAGTTGAGGTATTCCACTTCCACTGCAATGGTGAGTCGCATTTGTCCAGCACGGTCGGGTAAATTGGGATCTCCAGAGGATACGACGGCCTGGGGGGATAAGGAATAGCGTACGATTGAACCTGAAAACTGCAAATCCCCATTATTTCGTACCAGTTCCAATTGGGTATTGCGCTGGTAATACTCTTTCAATGCTTCGGTAAATCGCTGCTCCATGTTGGCAGGACCTCCTCCTGAGTCATTGAAAAAATTCTCTACAGAAAACGATTTGACTAGCTCGTAATTGATATTGGTACCCGTAAAGCTGTATTTGACGGAGCATGCAGAGAGTCCTAGGCATAGGACAAGCAACAGCAGCAATGATCTATTCAATATCATATTGTTTGATTTTTCGGTAGAGCGTACGTTCGGAGATCCCGAGGTCGTTGGCTGCGTACTTTCTTTTGTTGTTGTGTTTTCGCAATGCTTTGAGGATCATCTCTTTTTCTTTCCGCTCCAAGGATAGGGAATTGTCATCTTCTTCATGAAGGATATCTTCGATGACTTCCTCCTCGTACTCCTCTTCCTGCGGCACTTCTGTCTTTTTTGATTCAAGGAGCAATGGCATGGTAAATTGACTCGGTGATTCTGACATCTCCTTAGGCACCATGCTCGTCTCCAGGTCTTCAAATAATCCCTGATGCTTTTGGATCAGCGACGAATTGATTCCTCCACTTTGGTAGGATTCTAGAATGAGTTTTTTTAATTCATTCATGTCCTTTTTCATGTCAAAAAGGACTTTGTATAAGATGTCTCTTTCGGAGAAATCCATGGACTCGGAGCCCCCACCTTTCAATGCCAAGGGAAGACGGCTGCTTGCCTCAGGCAAATAGCGAGACATCGTGAGTGCATCAACTTCCCGCTGTTCTTCTAAGAGAGAGACCTGTTCCGCAATATTTTTCAGCTGCCGAATATTGCCTGGAAAGGGATACCGTAGAATCACTTCTTGAGCACCTGCATCTAGCGTAATGGGCTTCACATGGTATTTTTCTGAAAAATCGCCTGTAAACTTTCTGAAAAGTAGCAGGATGTCTTCTCCTCTTTCTCGAAGGGGAGGTACAAAAATGGGCACCGTGTTTAGTCGGTAATAGAGGTCTTCTCTGAATTTCCCTTTTTCTACTGCTTTGATCAAATTGACATTGGTCGCTGTGATGACACGAACATTGGTTTTCTGGACTTTAGAAGATCCTACTTTGATGAACTCCCCATTTTCCAATACCCGAAGGAGTCGTGCCTGTGTGCCCAATGGCATCTCACCAATTTCATCCAAGAATATGGATCCTCCATCTGTGACTTCAAAATACCCTTTTCGAGCTTCATGTGCCCCTGTAAAGGATCCTTTTTCATGACCGAATAATTCGGAGTCGATCGTTCCTTCAGGAATTGCGCCACAGTTGATGGCGATGAACTTGCCATGCTTGCGTAGGGAAAGGGAGTGGATGATTTTAGAAAAGCTTTCCTTACCACTGCCACTTTCGCCAGTGATCAGCACGGTCATCTCCGTGGGAGCTGCTTGCATGGCCACCTGAATGGCATGGTTGAGCAAGGGACTGTGTCCGATTATCCCAAATCGTTGTTTGACGCTTTGAATTTCCGGTGCAGTGATCATACTTGACTTGGGTTTATTTCAAGCACCTCTCCAAAAAGAGTCGCCGGCGAACATTCGGTAATTCTCACGCGCACGTAATCTCCGAGCTTTAAGCCATCTCCTGATACAATCACCACTTTGTTTGCTGAATTGCGGCCTTTCAGTTCGTTGGCTGACTTTTTCGAAGTGCCATCGATTAGAATTACCTGTTCTTTTCCAAGATCCAAACGGTTTCGGTCGTGTGAAATCTGGCTTTGTTTTTCGATAATTTCCGCAAGCCTTCTTTTCTTGGTTTCCAAAGAAATATCATCTGCATACTTTTTTGCAGCAAGTGTTCCTGGGCGCTCTGAGTAGTAGAACATGTAGGAGAAGTCGTATTTCACCAGATCCATCAAACTTAGGGTGTCTTGGTGTTCGGCTTCGGTCTCGGAGCAAAAGCCAGCAATCATATCCGAAGAAATACCGCATTCTTCACCCAAAATCTCACGAATGGCACGCACACGATCCAAGTACCATTCTCGGTCATAGGTTCGATTCATCAGTTCAAGCACTCTCGAGTTGCCAGATTGGACAGGAAGGTGAATGTACTTGCAGATGTTGTCGTATTTTTTGATGGTATGGAGCACCTCGTCGGTGATGTCCTTGGGATGAGAGGTAGAGAAGCGAACTCGCAATTGAGGGCTTACCTGGGCTACCATTTCGAGTAAATTGGCAAAATTGATTACCTCAGTTACCTCCTCCTCTTTTTTATTCAATCTGGCCTTGTTGTTTTCTTCTGGCGACCATTTGTATGAATCTACATTTTGGCCCAATAGGGATACCTCTTTGTAGCCTTTACTCCAGAGATCTCTTGCTTCGGCAAGAATGGATTCTGGATCTCGGCTTCGCTCTCTACCTCGGGTAAATGGGACCACACAGAAAGAACACATGTTGTCGCAGCCACGCATGATGGAGATAAAGGCCGATACGCCATTCGAATTCAGACGAACTGGTGAAATATCTCCGTAGGTTTCTTCTCTTGACAAGAAAGTGTTGATGGCCTTTAAGCCATCTTCTGCGGTAGCTACCAAATTGGGTAAATCACGGTAGGCATCAGGTCCCACTACAAGGTCGACGATTTTCTCTTCCTCTAGCAATTTTTCTTTGAGACGCTCAGCCATGCAGCCAAGTATTCCAATAGTCATGCTTGGTTTGTGACGCTTCAGTCCGTTGAAATGGGTAAGTCGATTGCGTACGGTCTGCTCTGCTTTTTCACGGATTGAACAGGTATTGAGAAATATCACATCCGCCTTCTTTAAATCAGAAGTGGTGTCGTAACCATTCTCCTTCATGATGGAAGCGACAATTTCTGAATCCGAAAAATTCATCTGACAGCCATAGCTCTCGATGTATACTTTTTTTTCTTTTCCAGTGCTATGCTCTTCCGAGGTTTTGAAATCACAAGCCTGCGCTTCTTCGGCAGATAAAATGTCTATGTCTTTGATCAGATCCATGGAACTGTGGTCGTAAGGGTAATTGAGCAATCTCAGTTGTTTCTTAAACTAGCTGCAACGAAAAAGGATTGCTATTGAATACAAATTTAAGAAAATACAGACAAAATGGCAGGATTATTCTCCTTTTTGAAAATGGAGATTTAAAAAGGAATAGGCAATTGTTCAGGGATGTTCAGGGGGGGATCACCTTCGGAAAAATTGGAAACTCCCAATCCCAGGAGGCGAATGGGTTTGGCGAAAGATTCCTGGTTTAAAAGCTCCAAAGCAGTTTGCCAAAGGAGTTCATCTTGAGGAAATTGATCAAAGGTTTTACTTCTTGTCTGTTGGGAAAAATCATTGTATTTGATCTTTAGCGTGACTGTTCTGCCTCGAATGCCTGTTTTCTTAGATCTACGTAGTAGTTC
>CANGZP010000006.1 GCA_947458475.1 Cyclobacteriaceae bacterium
CAATTCAAGTCGCGGTCTCAATTCCCCTCTCCGGATTTCATAGCTGTTGTTTCCCACGGAAAGTGGATCAATGCGATAAGACTGCCCTTCGAGCTCGTATCCGAATAGTAGGAGTGAATTCTTACTGAAGTTGTACCGTCCATGTGCTCGTGCAGGAAATAGGATCTCTGTCCCCCATTTTCTATTGGAGCTTGTAACATCGTACATCACTACAGGAACATAGTTGAGGTTGCCCACCCGGTAGGTGCGCGCAAGACCCAAGCCCCAGCGTTTGGTTTCGCTCACGCGCTTGCCATAGATCGCAGCCAAGCTCCATCTGACAGTTTCTAAAGGCTGCAATCCCCAATCGTAGTCACCGCTTAGGTCTAATGATCCTTGGAAAATCAGGAAGTTTTGCTCGCTCACGGGAACAAAAACCGTATTCGCCCAACTCAAGTTGTTTAATCCCCGATCATTTAAGGCAGTTGCAAGTACGGACAACTTATTCTGTCCCGTAGGAGCAGAGATGGAATAGCCCGTCCGCTGGTAGTTGATTCCCGTTTGCCATACTAAACTCGCTTTGGAAATCACTGGAATATTCGAATTGAATCGCATGCCTCCCGTGAAGGTCACATCGCCACTTGAAGCGGTAGGCGCTTCTTCGTCAACACCCCAACCCGAGTTTCCACTAGCAGGAAACCGAGCCGCCGAAAGGTTCATGATGTACGGGAGCTGCCTATCGTAACTTAAACTTAGAAATCGGGTGGGACTCATTCCTACGATCGTAGGTTTTGCAAATCGCTTTACTTTGGCATCGTCCACAAGCGCCAAGTCACCATACAAGTCCCAATCTTCATCCTTATCGTCTTGGGCCAGCACTGGAGCAGTAAATGAAAAAGCTAAAGCAAGGGCTGCAACTAGAAATTTAATCTTCATGATTCCCAGTCCTTAATTCACTTTTAACTTTCTCCAAGTATCCGAACGGCCAAAGGTTTTTACCCCTACATAGCCTCTGATATCAAGCGTATTGGCATCCTTCATCGTGATCACAGAGGTATAGGTATTGCCGGATTCTGGATCATAGATAGTTCCTTCTTCCCAGATACCCTTTCCTTTGTATTGAAAATCCTTGAGCATACGATATCCTCTTAACGGCACATTTTTCATGCTTGCATCGGAATTATTGACATCCGTCTTAGGCTTTCCAGTATTGGGATCATTGGGTTCTTTCAACCATACGATTCGGCCGTAAAACTTCCCATCAATGTTATCAATTTTCACGCGTGCCTTTCCATTTCCTGGTTCCCATACCCCCACGATTGCATTGGCATCTTGAGCCATGGCGTACGTACAGGCAAACATAAAAGCACAGATAGCGATTAATTTTTTCATAGTGCGTTGGTAGTTATAGGTTATTTGTTTGTTCCTAGTTCAAATTTTACTTTGAGGGTAAATGCTACATTCCCCATGTATTCCTCATCCAACACATCGAAGTCCCCCACAAAGGTGATTTTACCATCTGCAAATGCAGAAGCCAAGTTTTCTTGTTCGGCAGCAATCGTCAATGCAAAGGGCTGACCAGGGGTAATCTTCCCTTCGTACAGTCCAATTCGGGTCATGGGGGTGTTCTTGGAGGTCATCTCAAATACCATTTTTTCCATGGAGGGAAGCGTATCTGCCGCGGTTAATACCACCTCAACAGAAGTGATTTTGGCTTCGCTTACTTCGGTATCCGTTTTTCCAAGGACCTCCTTCAGGTCAAATTCCCAGGTTGCCGTCGCTGAGTTGGCACCTGCATAGAGCGGACCTTCCGCCAAAAGCTGAAGTTCGGGCGTTTCTAGAGACTGGGTAGATGAACTTCCGGTGCATCCTGAGAGTCCTACAAAAATGAAAATAACGACTGCGAGTTTGATCAAATGTCTTTGCATCCTATTACGAATTAGCTCTTCCAATAAAGGCGGAAAAGTACTTCAAATGACTGCAATAATTGATGCTTTAAAGGGAATTCTAAGGGATTTTTGGGTGAAAAAATTTTATAAAAAGCATAAATAATTGCTATTAAAAATCAGGAGAAGGATTGAAATGCTTGCGAATAATTCGCTCACTGTCGGCAGTCAACGGTCCACAGCTCACTTAATTGATCCTCATATCTTTCTTCTTCTGGTTAGTGGTGAAAAAGCAGATCATCAGATTCAAGAAAATCGATTTGAGTGATTTAAAGAGGTTTTTTTGAGTTTTGAGAAAATTGGCAAAAAAGTCGATCCGCCGCCGCGGAGGACTTGCTCTTCTTTTTTAGGAAAGCTATTTGAGTCGGTCTCCCCTCCAAAAAGTGATGCGTTGCCTAATTTATTGGCCTCTTTTCAATGCAAGCCCAATTTGACCCGCATGGTAGGAATTGTGGTATAAAACATGGGAAAACAACCTTGTTTTGGACAGGGCTCCAAAAAATGGGGTTTCCACAATTTCTGACCATCCGGAACTCGGCGTACTTTCGATAATCTCTTCAAGCAGTTTAAATCCTTGTTCAATTAGCTTTTTACTTTCCTCCACATCATTCCCCTGCCCCTCATCTTGCTTCCCCATGGTAGTATTTTGAATCGCACTGGGCATCCCAAAAAAATACCCAAACATCAGCATGGTCTCCCCAACATGCCTGTATACGAAGCCCACCGAAGCGGTATTTTCATTTAACGACATCGACACATTCTCTGGACTTACCTTATCGAATGCATAACTACAAGACAGCCTATTTTGCGCCAACAGGTCTTTAAAGATTTCATTTTCCATTTTTAATTCGTTGGGATTATGATGAAATTATTGATTAGAAATAAATTGGGTAGGTAGACCCTTCTACTTACAACTCTTGTCCACCCCCAATTTTAATAAACTAGAACCAGGTGTTACAAAATTGACTTTCCCTCCCTTACAATCAAATGTAATCGGGGTGGATATTTTATTTCCAAAGTTTAAATCAATCGTCAAAACACCATCTACATAGGTATAGGAATGAGGTCCTGGAATGGCATCTGAAATTTTTAATGAATTCCAATACGCCAGATCACAACTAGGCTGGCCACAATAATAAGTGTATCTAATCCCATCTTTGAATTCATACATGGTATTGACGGCAAATCCATTGACAGGTGCCCCTAACCATCTGCCTTCGATGGTATAGGTAGGTTGAGGCACTACCTCCAAATCCTTATCGCAAGCCATCAAAAGCAAGCCGAGGAACAGTGCTGTAAAAAGGGTTTTCATCCTAATTATATACTTATTTCATAAACACTTTGCTGCAAACGGACTAATTTCAGATTCTTGACCTTAGCGTCTGCCTGAAACTATACCTGAAAAGGTAAGGCCTATTGCATTGGCACCATAGAAAATTCCAAATTCATCTTCATAAGTAAGCTTGGTGTAGGACAGCCCAATCCCTTTGTATGCAACTTCTACTACAAGACCTGCTGGACTGCTCAGCTTAAAGTTATTCCCCAATCCTCCTGCATTGAATCGGATCGCTTGATGACTGACTATACCCGCCCCTATTCTCCAGTCCTCCTGATACATCCAATTGGCAGTCAAAATCATCGGGATCCGAGTAAGTCGGATATGTGCATTTTCTGCTGCCGTGGTTACGTATTTGATGCCTACAGTGCCACGTAGGCGAAACTGCTCCTTTTTGAACATACTTAGTTCCCCTCCGACACCAACCGAAATTCCCTGGCCCGCATTCACTTTTTGCGAATCCCCATTGGTAAAGGCTACAGTTGCTACTGGATCCCCACCCAACTCAAGAGCACCATTAAGGAGCAGTCTAAGTTTAATTGGGTTTTTAATTTCTTGTGCCGTGGCTAAAGAGAAATTTGAAAGTGAAGAAAGAAGGGCCAAAAAAACTATTTTGTACAGTTGTTTTTTCATTTTGCTTGTTACCTGAATTAAGTGGCAAATTTAACTCTAATTCGTAATCTCAAAATACTAAAGACTCTTCCAGACTTATCAAAAAAGGCTAACTAGTTTTTACGGCGTTTGGTAACATCAGCAAAAATGGAAGGGCATGGCTATAGTCTAAGTTCTTATACTCCAGGCCTACTAAGCGAATGTTACTGTAATAAGTTTGTTGCTGCTGGTAATACATTTTCTCACTTTGTAAAAACCAGGCCTTTTCACCCAATTTTTGAGCCACAAACCACTTTTCAATCAATCTGGCACTTCGCCCATTGCCATCGTTCCAAGGGTGGATTTTGACAAAAACCAAGTGGATCAAAGAAGCAAAGAAAAATACTTCCGCTACAGTCATTTTTCGTTCAAGCAGGAGCGCAAGATCCGTGTAGAATTTTTTCATTTCAGATTCCACATCAAAAGGTGAAGCAGCAACATAGGCTATGCGGCCATCCGGAGTGGACACATACATATTTTGCGTCCGATAATTCCCTTGTTTACTTTGAGTAAGCATATTTTTGCTCAGCAAGGCATGCGCCTTTCGAATGTTGCCTTCATTCAATGCATGGGTTTTAGCAAAAGTATAGGCTTCGTATAAGTCGTCTATTTTTTTGGTGTAATCGGGAGAAAACTCAATACCGAACTTTTTGTGCTTGATGTAGCTATCCAATTCGATCGCTTCTCCTTCAATTTTACTGCTGAACACGGAGGCCACAGAAGTGTAAAAGCTAAAGGCATCCGTGGAGATTTCAGCATCTTTTAAAGCATCAAACGCCTCCTTCAAACCATTTGAGACCTTTTCCAAATAGTCTGGAAGCAATTCATTGAATAAAATGAGTAATTGATCCTTCATCGGATTTTGTCCAGATAGACTTGATTGGAAGATCAAGTTAATCAACTATTCCATTGGAAAAAATAACTGATTGTAGCTAAAAGACTTGACCAAAAAAAGTCCCGAACATTCGGGGCTTGCTCCCTTATAAACAGAGGCTACCGACAGCCTAACCCGATTTACCCGCAACTTAAAATTGAATTTTCTTCATGGCTATCAACTTAGGCATTTTCATCTATCCTATCCAGATTTTAAGTTAAACCCCTATTTTAGGGTGGTTCAATACAAAATCCCATCTCATGAAATTCCTTTCCCTCCTATTTACTTTACTGTTGATTGCCTATTCGTCCATGGGACAAACTACCCAAGAACGGCTTTTGGAACTGGATAAAAGCTGGGAAAAGGCACTATTGAATTCCGAGATTTCGATTTTAGAAGAGCTGTTGGCGGAGGAGTTTATCTGGGTACATAACCATGCAAGCCAAATCGATGGAAAAGAAGAAGCCCTCAGTCGGGCAAAACGAATCCGAGCTGGACAGCCAGACGATACCCGAAACCGAATTCCTAGAGAACAAAAGGTAGTCCTCCTCGGGCAAACTGCCGTGGTCAGTGGCTATACCCTTGTAGATAGAGGTCCTCAACCGACCAACTACCATTTCATGCGAACCTACGCATTCATGGATGGCAATTGGAAACTGCTCGCCAATCATACCATGGCCATACCAGAGGAGTAAACCCTATCCTCACTTGTTTAATCCCAACCCATTCATCCGATGAAGCCAATCCAAATCCTACTCAGCCTACTTCTTCTAGGACTTTCAGTCCAATACACAGCAGCGCAGAATTTTAAGCAGGTACTTCAATCCGAACTCAGCGCCAGCAATCCTGGAATCCTGTTTTCCATCCAATCCGGAAACGGCAAACTTGCTTGGTCCGGTGCCGCCGGAATCAACGACCTAACGCTTGGGGATTCCTTGCAGGCTAGCCAAACCTTCCGAATTGCAAGCGTCACCAAAACCTATGTGGCTGCAGCAATTCTCAGGCTTATGGAGAAAAAGGTGTTACGCCTGGAAGACCCCATATCCATGCACCTTTCCCCTATCCATGCTGAAATTCTGGCGAAAGACTATGACTTGAAGCAAATCACGATCGCCCAAATTCTACGACATTCCGCTGGTTTTTATGATCATACCAATGCTCCTGAATTCTTTGAAAAGGTGTTTTCGGTACCTGTGTACGAGTGGACCCGATCCGCACAACTCCAACTAGGAGTAGAAAAAGGAGAACCGGTCGGCCCTCCAGGAGGACAGTTTAGCTATTCGGATATGGGTTATGTGATTTTGGGGGAATTGATTGAAACCTACACCGGAAAGTCCTTGGATGGGGGCATCAAAGAACTGCTTGGGTTGGAAAAATTGGGTCTCGACCAAACCGATTTTGAACGCTTGGATCCCCAAACGGATCAACTTCGAATTCACCAATACTTTCAAGGAAAAGACACCTACTACTTCAGTCCTACCATGGATTATTTTGGAGGAGGAGGAATTCTTTCCAATACAGCAGAATTGACCGATTTTTTCCAAGCGCTTTTTGAAGGAAAAATTTTTGACAACCAGTCCACCTTGGCACTAATGCTCGAATCGGGCAACTACGCCAGTAAACCAAAATTGGAATATGGAATGGGGATGTATAAAGTGCAGGTGAAGGGGATGGATGCCTATTGTCATTCAGGGTTTTGGGGAACCCAAGTCCTCTACATCCCCAAGCTGGACTTGTACCTAGCCGCCAATTATTCCGGGGCTTGGGGAGGTGGTGCAGTAGCTCCCATCTTTGAAAAGGTTGTGAATGCTTTGGAAGAAGCAAATCCTAAAAAACCATAGCGATGCCATCACCTACGACATAAAACCATCACTACAAGAGGCAATACAACTCATGGATTAGCCTAAGGTGTAATTTTGTGTCAATGGATTATTCATTTTTTTCAAATTTTGGCTGTTTTACAGCCTTGCTTTCAAACAAGCATTTCTTTTGTAAATTGATCTTTCAATCAAAAAATTATGAAACATTTTCTAATGATGCTGCTCTGCATCAGTTCTTTGGTAGCCACCGCACAAAAGAAAAAAGCAGAACCCCAAGTTCCAGTTAAGCCTTCACCAGATTCACTTTTTAGCAATCTCAAATGGAGAAACATCGGGCCATTCCGTGGTGGAAGAGCCAATGCAGTTTCAGGCGTGGTAGGAAATGACCAGAAATTTTATGCCGGTTATACTGGCGGTGGACTATGGACCACAGAAGACGGTGGGATAAATTGGGAGAATATTTCGGATGGATTTTTCACGGTTGGATCCATCGGTGAGATCGCCGTATCCGAATCAGACCCCAATGTGGTGTATGTCGGCTCAGGTGAACATGCAGTTCGCGGCGTAATGACTAGCTATGGCGATGGGGTATACAAATCCACAGATGCAGGAAAGACCTGGAAGAATATTGGTCTGGAAAAGACCCGACATATTTCAGACATTGCAATACATCCTACAAACCCAGACCTGGTATATGTAGCAGGACAAGGTACTGTACATGGCCCAAACAATGACCGTGGCGTTTTTAAATCAACCGATGGGGGTTCCACCTGGAAGAAAGTGCTGTACATCAACGATAGCACAGGAATTTCGTCGCTCTCGATGGACATGAACAATCCACGCATCCTATATGCCACTTCATGGGAACACCGAAGGCTTCCTTGGACGGTATCCAGTGGTGGAGCAGGTTCTGCAATTTGGAAATCAACCGACGAAGGCAATACCTGGTACAAGCTCACCGAGGGCTTGCCAAAAATGATGGGTAAGATGGGGATCAGCGTTTCACGCGCAAATTCAAACCGTGTATACGCCATCGTAGAAACTGAAAAAAGTAAATCAGGCCTTTACCGTTCGGATGATGCCGGTAAAACCTGGGCCTTGCTTTCCAACAACCAAGACATTAGCTCACGCTCTTGGTATTACATGGAAGTATTTGCAGATCCCATCAATGAAAACATTGTTTACGTGTTGAATGCCCCGATGATGAAATCCATGGATGGCGGCAAAACATTTGCATCCGTAAACGTTCAACATGGGGACACGCATGATCTCTGGATCAATCCAAGCAAAAATAACGTCATCGCACTGGGCGATGATGGGGGTGCAGAAATAAGTTTCGACTTTGGGAAATCCTGGTCAAGCATCATGAATCAGCCTACCGCACAATTTTACCGGGTCAATACAGACAATGTATTCCCTTACAAGGTCTATGGCGGGCAGCAAGACAACACCTCCGTAATTATCGCAAGCAGAAACAATGGATCTGCGCTTACAGAGCGTGATTGGACCTCAGGTGCTGGTTGTGAATCTGCTTTTCTTGCCTTTGACCCCAACGATCCCACTCTTGTTTTTGGTGGATGCTATCAAGGCTATATTGACGTATTGAATCGGAAAACCAATGAATCCAAGGATGTGCAGGCTTACCCAACGCTCAACCTTGCCATCGAACCGAAAGACATGAAATACCGCTTCAATTGGAATGCACCAATTGTGGTATCCCCCCATGATCCAAAAACGATTTACCATGCAGGGAATGTCTTGCTAAAGTCAACCAATGGGGGAATGAGTTGGGATGCCATCAGCGGAGATCTCACACGCAATGACAAATCAAAACAAGGTCCTGGAGGAGTTCCATTCACCAACGAAGGTGCGGGAGGAGAAAACTACAATACGATCTTTTATATGGCTGAGTCTACCATTGAAAAAGGCGTTATTTGGACAGGAAGTGATTGTGGTTTGGTGAATGTGACCCGAGATGGTGGAAAAACATGGACCAATGTAACACCAGCTGATCTTCCAGAATCACAAATCAATAGCATTGAACTTTCTGCGTTTGACAAAGGTGTGGCCTATATTTCAGCAACACGGTATAAGTTGAATGATTATGGGGCGTATGCCTACAAGACCACTGACTATGGCAAAACTTGGACGAAAATAAACAAGGGCGTAAAGTCGGATGATTTTATCAAAGTAATCCGAGAAGATACCAAGAACAAAAGCATTTTATATGCAGGTAGTGAACGTGGATTTTATCTTTCTACGGATGCAGGAAGCAGCTGGCAGCCTTTCCAATTAAACCTGCCGATAGTTCCTGTCACTGATTTGATGATCCGAGACAATGATCTTGTGGCAGCTACAGCAGGCAGGGCTTTTTGGATCCTTGATGATTTGGGAGCCATCCAACAAGCTAGCACTGCTTCTGCAGTCACCTTATTTTCACCAAAGCCAGCCTATAAGTTTGGTGGTGGCACGGGATTACCAGAAGCGAAATACAAAGCTGGACAAAACGCCCCAGAAGGTGTGATACTTGACTACATCCTTCCTGAGGTAACAGACAGCACTTTGGTAACCCTAACCATTACGGATGCATCTGGCAAGCTGATTCGAACCTACTCCAATAAAAAAGACGCGTCCTATGCGAAATATCCGGGTGGTCCAGCAGCGGCTACCTTGCTCAGTGCGAAGAAAGGGCACAACCGTTTCCTATGGAACCTGAGAAATGAAAACGTCCAGCCCGATGTAAAGAACGTATTTGTATACGGTAGCTACGAGGGCTATGCAGTTCCTCCAGGCAACTACAAAGCGCAATTGAATTTCAATGGGACGATTGCAGAGACGGAAATGACTGTATTGGCAAACCCTGCGATTGCTGCAACAGCAGCTGATTGGAACGAGCAGCAGCAGGTGCTTGCTTCCATTACTGCGGCAATTAGTGAAATGCATCAACAAGTAAATGAACTACGGAAAATTAGAAAGCAGCTTGTGCACCATAGCGACATTCTTAAGGGTGTGAAACCTGCAGAAAAAGTGTTGGGCGAAGCCAAAAAGCTAATTGAAAGTATTGATGCTTGGGAGTCAAATATCGTGGAGGGTAGAATCCAAAACGGGCAAGATGTGATCAACTGGCCGAGCAAACTCAATGTGGAATTCTTCAATATCAAGCGGCTTGCAGATGCTGCTGACCCAAGAATTACCCAAGGAATAAAAACCAGGTTGGCTGATTTGCAAGCACAGTGGAATGCAGAAAAAGGCAAAGTAGAGGCAATCAAAAAATCACTTGCTGCCTACAATACCCTGTATAAATCTCAGCAACTCGAAGCAGTCATTTTTTAAAAACTAGGTTAAAAACCACATAGGCACAGTAGAAAAAATTAGGTGCCTATGTGGCTAAAAAAAATCTAAACTGCCTTCCGCCGCGGAGGCCTTTGCGCCTTCCCTGCTTTGCGAGAGATTTTTTTTATTCTCGCAAAGACCCACCACGGCAGAAGGTGGATTTTTATGCAATTCATGTACAAATGAATAAATGCTTCTGAAATTACACCCCCCTTTGAACACCAAAAAAAATTCAGAATTGCTTGTAAGAACCTTTTTACTTGCTCCCCCTCTTGACAATAGCTGCAGCTACAGGTTGATGATTGAGTTTGGGAATTTGAGAAAAAGGGCTGAACTTCTTGAACAACTTCAAGAATAAAAAAGGTTACTTAGCCTGCTGCTCCATAAACGAAAGTTTATCCCAATACCCTCTTTGATAAACTATTTTATCATTTTCCATCCAGAAAAAGCCACAGCCTCGGAGGCCTTTCGGGTCTTTCCATTCTAACATTCCGACATTGCCGTCTTCAAAAATATTTTCTACAATACAAACCATCTCAAATTGCTCAAATTCATTCTTGAACATATTTTTGATATTTTCCTTTCCTTTTACGATACCATTTGGGGTTTGGTGGTTGATACAATCCTCCGCATACAATTCACCTAAACGCTCGTAATCGTACAGGTTAAAGTATTCAACCCACTTAAGTAAAATTTCTTTTGGTCTCATCATCTTAAAATGAAACGGCTTTTTGTACCGATTGCTTTAATTACTCCCACCTTCATTTTTTGATGGACTGCTTGCAAAAAATCGTAGCGCCAATTGAAAGAAAAGTAGATTAACTACGAGTCCAATGAACCCTGGAATCAATGAAGATTCCCCCTTGTAAAGCCCATTCCCTAAAACCCAGTCAGCGCTACGGAAATCCAAATAAACATAGCATGCTGTCACTATAAAAAGTAGTGCTGCTATCCATTTCTGTTTATTGAAATCATGAACAGAATAGCCAATAGTCACGATAAGCAAGCCTAATACCATCATGTGAACATACACCCAAAGCATGGCATCGTAATAATGCGCTGATTCCAAAAGGAATTCAGGCACGTTGAATTCAGCCATACTAGCCATTAATCCTTTGGTGAAAAGACTAATGGGTAATACCATAAACGTATACCCCACGATCAAGCAGGTTCTTTTAAAGTTTGGAAGAAGGGATTTCATGATTAAGTATGCTCAGAATAATTCCTCTTTTTAATTCGTTTTGTCATTTCAATCTACCAATTAAAATTGATGATTTTTAAACAAACTAGAGATCAAATTGACCTCTAGTTTGTTTTCGCTTCCCTTATTGACGAAAGATGCAACCCTAATGAGATTTTTGATCTACTATCTAAAAGATTAAAAAAATCACTTCCCTTTTTCAAAGTTCATAGTGGGGTTGATATTGCCCTTCGGCTAATAAGACCACTTCGTTAAATAACTTTTTTAAGCAATTTACATTTTCCATCAGCGAATTGCTTTTGCTATTTAAAATGGAATTGACCTTAGATTTTAAATTAAAAGGCTTTTTATTCGTTTTTTCTAAGATTTCGATCGCTCTTTTGTCTCCCATTGGATATACCTCATTCAATGCGAATAAGGCATTAACAATTTGATGAGTAGCTCTGGTCAGACACCCGGCTGTAGTATACAGATCGTCGTTTGACGCAAATTTTTCCGCTTGCCAGATGGTAAATTCTGCCGCCCATAAGGATTGCTGAATGATTGCTCCCTTCAATTTTTGTGGATATTGCGCTATACTTTCTTTAAGTCCGCTAATGATCCCATCCGGATCGTATAATGGAATGCAACATTTTGTCTCTGCCAAGAAAATGACCGATGAAAACCCATAAGGTGGTTGCTGTTCATAGCTGTTCTCCCATAGGCCATCCTTTGCATCATCGATCACCTTCGTGATTTGCTCAATATTTTTATAGAGAAGATCCACCTCAGCATTGGGTGTTCTCAACCAAGCTCCGCCGTTCACCCAAGGCCCCCACTCGTAATAACCAGTGACAGTTGGATGATCTTCTACTGCATATTTTTCTGCAATGGCCTTAATATTTTCTATTCCAAATGGATTTTGTTTAGCATAGTAGATTCCAATATCAAGATCAGAATTTTCTGTTGCAAATCCAGTGGCGTAAGATCCCCCTAGCACAATTGCTTTCACACCTTCAATGCACTTCAAATCTGCTGTAATGGCATCCAATAATTTTCGCTTCTCGCCTTGCAATTCCATAACCAAACTTACTCCAAAAAATGCAAATGCTGCAACTAGCCTATCTCACTGCCGGACAAAGAAAAAGTCCCGCATGTCACCAATTGCAAAAAACTACAACCGAGAATCAAGCTTTATCCTGAGTTTTTTCGAGAATTTTCAATGAAGAAGAATTAACTCCCTAAATGAAAAATTAAACTTCAAATTTTTAATTACCTTAATATCCTAAGCAATGAAATTCAACTAAAAACCTAGCAATGGAGATAAAAAAGCATTTACTTACCTATACACTTGAATTTTTCGTGATCCTATTGGGCATTTCTCTTTCATTTTATTTAGAGAGAAAAAATGATTCAGATTACAAGGAAGAACTAAAAAACCAATCCTTAAACCGTATTAGTAACAATCTAACTATGGATTTAAGAGACATGGAATTCAATGCTAAAGCACACGCTAAGGCTTCTGAGGCCATTGCTTGGTTGGTAAAAAACAATCACAACCTACTCAATCTCCCAAAGGATACCGTGGGGCTAAAAATTTCTCAGGCTGTTAGTATAGCGACAATCTTTGTAGATAATCAAGAAGAATACCGAGCACTTCAAAATTCAGGATTAATCGAGTTGATTGAACTTGAAGAGGTGGTGTTGGCTATTCAAAACAAATACAAATCTCATGATTTTTACAAAAAAATTGAAGATATGATAGTCAATCAAGGCTCTGAGTTAAGACCATATATGTATCAAAATACCCAACTTAAACATGAACAGCTGGATGAATTGGGTTTTCACGAGGGGAGGGTATTTACTGGGACTGAACCTATCCCAAATCCTATCCTTGAACGATTAAAAGATAAAAAATGGATTCATGACTTTTATCAAAATAGGATACAAGATCGGATAAAAAAGGATAGCGCGTTACAGGAGTTGATTCATAAAGAATTACAAAAAGATCCCCAATAAAATTTAATAAAGGGGTTAATTTGATATTCATGAATTTGGAGTATTTCAAAATTTGGTCAATTAATACCCAAAACAAATCCCCTTACTAACATCAGTCGTGGGCCTACCTAGCCAAGGAAGACCTGCCTGTCTGCGGCGGCGGATTTTTTTTCGCGCAAAGGCGCAGAGACGCAAAGAAATTTCAATCCACACTTACTTACATTAGATTTCTCGGTTCTCGCCTCTCTGAAAAAAACCGCCTAGACACAGTAGAAAAAACTATGTGCCTATGTGGCTAAAAAAAAAATCTAATCTGCCTTCCGGAGGCCTTTGCGGCTTGGCGTCTTTGCAGCCTGCCCCGCAGAATTACGGGAGCCTGCCGCGAAGAATTGCGGGGCGACAAAAATTTTTTTTTATTCTCGCAAAGGCGCAGAGCCGCAAAGGAATAGAAAGGTCTCTCACTAATCTCTCGCTTCTTGGCTCTTGTCTGCCTTCCGCCGCGGCGGACTCTTTGCGCCTTCACTGCTTTGCGAGAGATTTTTTTTTACTCGCTAAGCCCTCCGCGGCGTACGGGAGGGAATTGACCTTCGTTCAATCCTGCTTCTTTTAAGAATAAAATTTTGTGGGTTAAGTTTAATTAATGTTATTCTATTCATAAGAAATCTTGCCATTAATTTAAATAAGATCAGTCGTTATTTAAAATATAGCTTGTTTTCTTAAATAAGATTAACTTTGCTTTAACTTAAAGAGAAAGATGAAAAATTTTAAATCAGGCACTTATATTAATCAAGGAAGCTACAAGAGTTTTCAACCTGAGCTGATTTCAGGGAAGTGGGTCATTGACAATATGGAAGTCTTGAGCCTTCTAAGTCAGGCAGATCGGCAGCTAGGACGGTTAGATATGTATTCGGAGTATATCCCGAATATCGATCTGTTTATCAGTATGCATGTGCTAAAGGAGGCAACTCAATCAAGCAAAATTGAAGGAACAAAGACAAACATCGAGGAGGCTTTACTGAACCGGGAAGATATTTCAGAAGAGAAAAGAGACGATTGGGAAGAGATCCAAAACTATATAGCTGCATTAAATAAGGCTATTGAAAAGCTGAATGAAATCCCTTTTTCATCGAGGCTTATTAGACAAACTCATGAAATTCTTTTATCGGGTGTAAGAGGAAAACGAAAGTTGCCAGGTGAGTTTCGTAGCAGTCAAAACTGGATTGGAGGAGCAAGTATTTCAGATGCGACATTCATTCCTCCAATACACACTACAATAAATGAATACATGGGTGACTTAGAGAAATTTGCTCATGACAATGAGCACTACTTTCCTGAACTTCTTAAGATTGCCTTAATCCATTATCAATTTGAAACTATTCACCCCTTTCTCGACGGTAATGGCCGAGTTGGCAGATTAATGATCACACTATATCTGGTAGAAAAAGGCCTATTGAAAAAACCGATCTTGTATTTGTCTGACTTTTTTGAAAAGAATCGAACCCTGTATTATGATAATTTGATGAAGGTGAGAGAAAAGCAGAACATCAACCAATGGTTCAAGTTTTTTCTTGTGGGAGTGATTGAAACTGCAAAGAATAGTATTTCAACTTTTGATAAGATTCTTAAACTTCAAAAAGACATTGAAACACGGATTCAAAGGTTGGGCAGCAGGTCTGTAAGTGCAAATACAGTAGTAAAACAATTGTATCAACACCCAGTAATTCAGGCTCGTAAGGTTCAAGAAATCACGGGTTTATCGATGCCTACTGCTTACAAGATAGTCGAAGAGTTAGAAGAACTAAAAGTTTTAAAGGAGGTGACAGGAGCAAAGAGAGGTAAGTTATATTTTTTTAAAGAATATATAGATTTATTCAGCACTAACTAAAGTGGAGCCTTGTTCCACAAATTTAGCATCCTTAGTTTAAGGCGTTGCAACACCATGTTCACTACAGAGATAGAGTCCATCCTATTTGCCAGTTAGGTTTTAGGGTAGAACAAAAATAAAAAGGAGGTCATTTTTGCCAACGCACCATCTCGCCTCTCGCTAGAATAGTCCACAGGACTATCCTTATCCGCTCGAGCGCCCCTCCTGGGCTTCCCGATTTGACTTCGCTACTTCGGGATAAACTTCTCGCCCAATAGGGGCCAAAAAAAACAATCCACCCCGCAATTCTGCGGGGAGGTCGCAAAGAAATTGTCGTCCAACTCTCGCCTCTATGAAAAAAAACCACATAGACACAATAGAAAAAATTAGGTGCCTATGTGGCTAAAAAAAATCTAATCTGACTTCCGTCGCGGCGGATTCCTTTACGCAATTCTTTTTAGCAGTGCTTCCACACATTTTGCTATATCTTTTTCATTCGGGATCGGTCTAAAGGCAAAAGCCGCCAGTTCGGTTTCATATTTTGGGATAAGCTGTTTCCATAGTGCTGAAAAATCAAGTAGTAACCGAGACTCAGAAATGGATTTAGATTCCCAGCCTGTTGGCTCATCAAATAGTTCTCTATCGTGTTGCAGGATAGCATCAAATTGTTTCTTAAAGGAAGGCGAAGAGGCAAATTCAATACAAACCGCGTCGTTCATCAGGTAGTACAAATCATAAAAGTGCCTAATTTTTCCAGAAATACTTTCACCCGCATTTTCAGCAAAGGAAAATCGAATCAAGGCAGCCAATTTTTCCAGGAGCGTTTGTTCCTTGCTCAATACATTCACCTCAAACGGGTGTAGGGCATACAAATCAATGTACTTTTCATTGGCTGTCTGCTGCAAAAAATCAAACACCAAGGACTGCAGTGTAAGTGGTTGGAAGGGGTAAGGATTGGCAAAAGCATTTATTTCAACAATAAGGGTGTTTGAATTAGTACCCTTTTCAGCTGGCACATACTCAAAAACAGATTTCCTGAATCTTGAGCCTTTACTAGTTACTGCATCCACCTGTACCTCCTTTAGATCAAGGGTGATCTCCTTTTCAATGGTCCTAATCAGTGATTTATTTTCGTTTCCTGATTTTACCTTGTCGCTTAAGATAGCAAGATCGATATCCTCCGAAAATCGGTCAAGAAGACGATACCCCTTGGACAGCGAGGTTCCTCCTTTAAAAACGCAGGCATCGACAAAGGAACTTTTTGCCAAACGGCTCAACACAAGAGAAATCCAATAATCTTTTTCTACAAACTCCAACTTAATGTCCAACTGCTGTGCCGTAGCCCTCAAGAGTGTAGAATACAAGTTGAAGTCTTGGTGCAGCATCATTTGATATTCCATTTCCTGGCGTTGGCTAACACGTTTGCCGCGCCTATGAAGGTATAGGTAGTAATCGGGTTCAACGAGGAGGAAAGTACTTCGGTTGCATCCACCTGTTGCAACTGATCCAACAAGGCTCCCAACAAGGCCCGAGTCGCAGGAGGATAGCGCAAGGCAAGCCGAACCAGATTGCGAATATCTTTTGCTGTGAATTCGTCAATAAGAACCAACAAGCATCTACAAGAAGCTTCTACCGTAGTGTCCGGTATTTTTTTGATGGAGCGAATGGCATCGAGCAACTGCAACAACGGAATGTTACCGTTGGTAATGGTATTTCTTTGCTTCACAAAAGCAACCGTATATACTCCTCTTTTGAAACTTGGGCGAACCTGATTTTTTCCTATTTGGATGGTATTGCTCACCTGGGTGGTCAGTCCCAACCGGTTGTAGACACTATAGCCCGTGAGGTAGCCTATTGGCTTACCCTTTTCTTCCAACAAATCTTTCAATACCTGACTTTGCACGGGCTGAAGGATTCCAAATGGCGTGTTTTCGGGTTTGTAATATTTCCCTTTGGATAACTTGGCAAGTTTGCCCGTAGCTACCAAGCGGTTCAGCGCTTTTACCGCTGCTTCCGATTGACTCCCGTCCTGTATAAAGTCCAAATACCCAACAACATGACCCATAGGGAGCCTGTCCAACTTGGAACGAATAATTTCGGTTGTTTTCATGGTATAAATAAGTACACAAAGGTACATTTTAATCAGGTTTTTTATTAAATAAACTGGACATTTTATGCTAAAAAAAATTCCGAATTATAAATCTTCTTAGTCCGCCTGCCCCGCAGAATTGCGGGGCGAATCGGGTTTTCTTTGCTCCCCTTTTCGATAAAAGATGCAGCTAAAAGTAAGCAGCTTTACCAACGGATAACAGGTCTAAATATTAGAGGTACTTACACAATTTGACATTCAATTCTTTGAAAAAGACGGGTAATTTGTTGCGGTTTTTTTGAACATTATTTACTTTTTGTGAATGTTTAATGGACCCTTTTTTAATCAATGAAAAAAAAACTGCTCTCTCTCACATTTCTCTATTTAGTTCTAACTAATGTAACTGCACAAACCAATCCATGGAGCGCTAGATCCGCACAGTATGCCATGCAATCAGAGTTAGGAATCAAAGTAACCATGAGTGATGGTGTAGAACTTTTAGTAGATGTTTATTCACCTGCTGATAGCATCGCCAAAGTAGCAGGGCAGAAATTCCCTGTTTTGTTGACCCAGAGTCCTTATGCTTTTATGAATGCAGCACCCCATATTGGCTACATTGACTATTACGTAAAGCGAGGCTACATCTGTGTGGTCGCTCATATCCGCGGGACCAATGGCTCGGGAGGAAAAAATGAATTTTTATCCAAGCGAGAGCAAGAAGATGGACCAGAAATTGTAGCTTGGGCAGCTACCGAACTTCCGCAAAGCAATGGAAAAATCGGCTTATTTGGAACATCTTGGTTAGGATTTACCCAAGTATTTACAGCTGCAAAAATTGGAAAAAATTCTCCTGTAAAAGCGATTGTCCCCACTTATATGGGAGCATTTCCCTACCGCGAACTAACCCCAGGAGGAGTACCCTCCCAATCCATTTATTTTCCAAGGGACTTTGATCAACCCGGTATGCTGGGAAATGATTCCACCTCTGCAATGGGAAAGAGACTATTCAAATCTTGGAGTGGTGGTGGAGAATTGGCTTTAGAAGGTAGTGAGTTTTGGAAAATTCGACAGCCGATCAACTACCTAGAACAAGTCTACCAATCCGAAATCCCCATCTTACTAGTAGGCGGATGGCAAGATCTGTATCCCACAGGAATTTCTGAATTGTATGCATCTCTTCAAAATTTACATGCTGGAAAATCCAAATTTGCAATGATGGATTCTGAGCAACCCATTTCTCCAAATTACCACCTGGTCATGGGGCCTTGGGGGCACTATAAAGGGCTCAATGTGGAAATGACATTGGCTTGGTACGATAAATGGCTGATGGGCAAAAATATAGCACAGTTCAATACTCAAGCACCCTACCATGCCATAGATATGATGACTGGTACTTGGTATGATTTTTCGACTTATCCTTTTACGACAAACTACCAGACCTTTGTTTTTGGAAAAGAATTGATCCTTTCGGAATCAAATACATCGGCATCGTTTCGCTTTGGTCAAAGAAATGAAGAAAATACAAGCATTTCCTTTAAAACCAAGCCTTTCACAGAAGAAATGGTGATAGCAGGACCTGGATCGGTGAGACTACTTGCTACCACTTCCTCAAAGGACATGACCTTCCTAGTTGAACTCTTCCTAGTTGATGAAAAAGGAATAAAAACTAGAATTACCCAAGGAAATGTAATCGCCTCCTTAGCCCAACTGAATTCGGAAAAATCTTGGAAAAGTCAAGGTCAATTTATACGGCCACAGCTGGAATTGACAACGGAAATACCGGTTAGTTCTGGAAAAGAATACGTACTTGAGTTTCCAATGGCACCTAGAATTGCCACCATACAGAAAGGTCATCGCTTGGAAGTACTCATTTCTTCCATGCCCAAAGAAGAAGATTGTATGGGAAATCTAGGGGTTTTCCCTTGTTTGCCTACAGAGCAACAACTGGCACGATTACAGGGCGGGGTCTTTGAAATTAAGTTGGATGGTGCCGTATCTAGCAGAATTCTTTTACCTATGATTCCCAAAGGCAAGATGAAGGTCTCTACCTTGAATTACGATTCATCACCAAATCATCCGTTTTAACAAAAAAGTCTACTAGTACACCTAAAAATAGACCAATATTTCAAGCCTGCATCTTTTCTTAATCAGTTTTAGAAAATGCAGCTAATTAAATTCTTGTTTATAAAAAACTGAAGTGATTTAAAACAAAAAAAGAGGTCGAAATGAACTCTTTTTGATTTGTGCTCCCCATTTCGATAAAAGATGCAGTTATCAACCTCTTATTTTTTATGTAACTATATGGAATTTAACCACTTAACTTCCGGCAAGATTACAAGAAGTTAAATTCCATCCTGATTATCCTCTTTCTTCGCTGGAGCTTTGTATGCTCTTTTAATTACTTTCAAGTCCTTAAAATATCCAATGGTCGCAATATCAACATAAAGTCCAACTCCTCCTTTTTTAACATTCCCCAACATTTTATCAACGATAAAAGAAGAGTATTTCATATTGTTAATGAACATTTCAGCAGTTTCACCATTTACTTCAATTCTCATGGTGATCCACTCTTTAAGTGCAACAGGAGCAGACCCTTCATAAGAACCCGGAGGATAATTCTTTCTCAAAGTTTCGAACTTTGCATGAGGATATGAAAAATATTGAACAGCATGGTTTCTAAACATTTGATTAGATGCTCTTCCCACTTTAGGTCGCAAATAGATGGATTCAAATGCAGAATCATTTGGTGCTATTCGATAATATAAACCAATAAAACCAGCAGCTCCTGCAAATGGAGATGGGTCTTGGATTTGACTATACATCTTAATCTCAATCGTCCCATTTTCAAAATCATCCAATCCTACCAATTTTGCATAATGCTTTTCGTCAACTGTTGCTTCTAATCTATTCACATCAAATGGTAATGACTGCAAATCTCTTTCTATTTTCAGGACATTTTCACCTTGGAACTTAATGATAGAGCCTGTTACATTATGTAATTCAAACTCCTGTTTTCCTAACTTTAATTTCGTTTGAGCAAGAGTTGAAGAAACAACAACTAATTGAATTAAAACTACACCGACAATTTGTATATACCTTTTCATAATTTATTTTTTTACAAAAATAGATTCAATGGTTTACATTTGTAACTGATTTAGTAAATACAAGTAACCAAATGGTAACCAGAAATATGAGTAATAAATTCATCGATAACCCATTAAATTGTCCTGTAACCCGAACGATGAGTATCATTGGCGGTAAATGGAAACCAATTATATTGAACTGTATCGGAGACAGAACCATTCGATTTGGTAAACTCAATCAAATCATTCCTTCAATCTCGAACAAAGTATTGGCTGGGGAACTGAAAGAATTAGAACAATTTGGATTGGTTCATCGAATTGAATTCACCGAAATGCCACCAAGAGTTGAATACTCTTTAACAAATGCAGGGAAATCACTACTTCCTTTATTACACGAACTTGCCAATTGGGGTAAAACCCAAACTGCAAAGAAGATTATAAAAGAATTTGCTTGATTTTTTACAAAGATGCAGCTAGCCTAACTCATTGACGGACAACAAAAAAGGCGACATTTCTGTCGCCTTGTGCACTCTAGCTCCCCCTCTTGGGCTCGAACCAAGGACCCCATGATTAACAGAACTTAAAGTAAACTTTATCTGGAAGTCAAAAAGAGGTCTAAACCTTGATTTTCAATAGTTTAAGGGATTTTAATTTTCCTTGATTCGCCCACTTTTTCGCCGATTTTCAACCTGTTTTTGCAAGATTTTTTGCAAAAAAAAACAACCACACTACAAACAAAAAAGACCCTTTCGGGCCTTATATTTTTGGAAGTAAATCATTCACTTGATGGAGATGTTCTTGGTCAAATGAATCCAAATAATTCCTCGTGACAGCAGTACTTGTATGTCCCAACATCTCAGCAATTACTTCAATAGATGCACCAGATTTTTTAAGAGAAGTCGCATAGGCATCTCGTGTGACTTTGGTAGTCAATTTAACAGATAAACCAAGCCGCTCACCCAGCTTCACCAAATGGGAGTTCAGGTTCTTACCTACCTTCATCCTCTTGTTCAACACAGTTTTTTCAAATGGATTATCCCTTAAGAATCCAAGCACATATTCACTGTCCCTGTCCCCTACCAAGTCCAAATACTTTTTCAAACTATCCCCTATCGGTATTTGAACCAGTTGAGGATTACCTCTGGTAGTATTCTTTGTTTTTTCTCGACGAATGGCAAAAGAATTACCCACTTGGTCTGACCATTTCATTTTAATCAAATCCTTCAAATTGATTCCATTGCAATAAAACTGGAATGCCCAAAGGTTCCGAGCAACCTCCTCTTCCTCACTCAAAAAGTCTTTACAGGAAAGAATTCTAAGGATTTCATCACGCTTCAATGTGGTTTTTATCTTTTTAACTTCAGGGATCACATACCTGTATCGACCAAAAGGATAAACATATCCTTCAGGAAGCCTCCCATTATCTCTTTGCTCGTTAATAACCGCCCTCAAGTGTCGTAAGTAAATGGCAACAGTAGCCGTCAAGACCCCTCCATGATTTTGGATATACCAAGATTCGAATTCCCGTAAGAAACTAGGGGTGATTTCCTGAATCTTAAGGTTTGGTCGAAATCTTAGCAAGGAATTTTTTGCCGTTTTATATGTTGAAGCCGTGTTCTTTGAACCCAATTCACCCGTACGTTTGATTACATCATCAAATAAGTCTCCCACAGACAATTCATGCTTCCGCTTGAACACTTGTTTTGAAAATAAAGCCTCCTTGAAGGTTTGGTAGTTGAAAGGTTTGATTTGTTTCTCAATGTCTAACGCTCGCTCCAACACCTTTTCCGCCGAAACTCGGTGCTCCAACAATGGACCACTTGGATTCTTTTTGAAGATGGAATCGTATTGATTTGTGGTGTAGTCCGTATTCAAAGAAATGAATCGAACCACATTGTATTCAGTCACCTTCAGTTTCAGGGGATACTTCCCATTTTTCTTCTGGGTCCTTTTATCAAGGGTAATTTCAAACCGTACCATCTCTTTTCAACAAAATCATTCCGATATTTTTCTAGTGTAATAAAACTACTGGGCCCAAAATGGCCCAGCAGTAGGGATACCCTAACTTAAAACAAGGAGGGAACTCTAAGTATTTCCAAGTCAGAGGGTACTATTCTTGTGCCCTTCCCTGCATCACCATTTTCAACAAATTGGATTAACTCTTCTTTTTTAAATCGGAGACCACGCCCAACCTTATAATGGGGAATAGTATTATTCATTGTCATTTTGTACAAGGTACTTTTGGAGGTTCTCAATAATTCGCTTGCCTCCTCTACTAGCAAAAAGGTGTTTTCTTCCATCGTATTATTATTTTGATTGTTTAATTATGCCGCTTTATTCAAATCCTGATTGTCAAATAATTCGTCCTCTTCTTTTTGAGAAAGAAGTTGACTCAACTGGTCTTTTCTGTAGAGCAGTCTCCCCCCAAATTTGTAAGAAGGTATTTCAAATGAACTAGTCCTTCTGTAGAGTTCTATGATAGGAATTCCTAAGTATTGACTCGCTTCAATTGCATTGAAATATCGATTTTCCATAGTGATGTGATTACGCCGCTTGATTAATAATTTGACCTTCAGGTTGTAGTTTGATATGGCCCTCTTCAAATAATTTGAGACGAACCTTAGATTGCTCTATGTATCTTGGATTATTGTCGACGCCAATGTAATAGCGATCCTGAGAAATTGCTGCAAGTCCAGTAGTTCCCAACCCATTAAATGGATCCAGAACAGCATTTCCAACTTGTGTGGTAGACAAAATCCCAATATTGGGAATTTCGAATGGCATCGTGGCAGAATGGTCCAAATCATACCCCATCTTCTTCATCAAATTCGCCAACTTTACATTGTTCGCTGAACTTGTCAGTGCTATTTGATTTCTATAATCAAAGAAATTCTTCAATTGACGACTTTTTCCAAAATCACCGTAGGTAACTTGTCCTTCAAATTCAACATCTGACATCCAATCCGTATAGTATTTGTAGTCAAGAGTTTTTACAAAGTGGTAGATCACTTCATAACATGGTTGGGGACGTTTTCCTTTGATATACAATGGGTTTTCTTTTGCCCAAACAATTTCACTCACCAACATCAATCCCTTATCCATAAGAGCCTGCTTCAACTTCCCTGGGACATTCAATAGAACACCATCCTTATAGGAATCCATGATATTGATGAACATGGAAGCGCTATTTTTCATCACTCGGGAACACTCCATGAATACCTTCACCAAGTTTTCGATGAATTCATCCACCGTCTTTTCATTACCCAATTGAATTTCTCCAGTTTCATAATCCCTCAATTGGAAATAGGGTGGAGAGGTAAAGACCAAATCAACCAGACCATCCTCCAAAAAAGTTAGATTCATCGCATTCGCTTGGAAAATCTTATAGAGGTTTTCAGTTACTAACTCTTTGACAGTTGTAGTATCTTTTGTCAACGTCGATTGGGTGAGACGCTTTCTTACTTCCTTTTGAATGGATAAAACACTTTTCCCCTCATTATCCATTTTGTAGAGTTCCTTCCATACTTGTGCTTCATCACCCTTATAAAGGTTAGATAACATCTTTTTGGAATCCTTGAGACGGTCAATCGTGGAGTTAGACGTCAATTTGATTAACTCACCTCTTTCCTTTCGGCCTTGGATAACCAATGGGTCATTTGGATTTTTCCCCTGTTTGAGTTGATACTTCTTTGTAATGATTTCGATCTCACGGAAAATCTGAACTGAAGATTTAACTCTTTGTTGTTGGTGGCTAATCACCATGTACTCATCAACCTGCTCTTGAGAAATAGGAGAGAATACCACAGGGATTTCCTGTAAACCCATTTGTTTGGCCGCATAGAATCTACGTACTCCAGAAATGATGTAATAGTCTTTGGTAACCACGAGTGGCTCAAGAACGCCCTCTAGTTCAATACTAGTCTTTAGGGATAAAAAATTCTCGTCGTGGTTGAGATTTCCATACAAGGAGAAGGAAATTGGATTTGGTCTTAAAAGACCGATGTTCACTTTGTTCAATTGGCAAACTTTTTTTAGGGGTTTACCAGAGTTATTCGTCCCTTGGTCGAACAGTGGACATTGGTCCTGAGTTTCAAGAGAAGAAATCATGTCTTCTCTTTCAAGATCGGTCCAGTCATCATAGAAAGTTTTAAGTCCTTCGACTTCGATGATTTGAGATACTTCAATCAACTGCATGCTGTTGGCATCTTGACATTGTCCACTGTCCCTAAATTGAGGAAGCTGCGAGTGATTTTTAGATGTGGAAGGAAGGAGTTCAGCAGATTTTCTGACAAACTTTTCAATCGGATTTGACATCACTTGGACATCATTCTGTACTTGGTTTTTCATAAGAAATTGGTTAATGGTTTACTTATTGTTGTTATTTTTTTCAGGTCGACTAATTAGGCATAGGAATCCCATACGAGGTCATTTTGACATCATAGAGGGTACTAATTAATAATTAATGAATGTTGTTATCTAAATTTGGCTGACAAAATTCTCAAAAAAACACCCCTCAATCAGGGTATTTTGAATTGTATGTTTGAAGACTTGCTTCTCGGATTTTTTCTATTCCAATTTTTTCGATAATTGGGTCTTTCTTCCCTTCCTTAAACTCATCCAACCTTCCTAGAGACTTAACAAAAGCCCTTTCTCTTTCACCTGAATCATTAATCCAAAATCCTCGTGCAGTCATGTAAGTAATTTTAGACTTAGCATGCACACTGGTAGCAATCTGAACATCAGGTTGTATCACCAACTGAAGTCTTTTCATCTGAAGGAAAAGTTTTGAAATAACCGAATTAAAATCTCCAACATACTCGTATTGATCCAAAAACTCCTTTTCCCTTTTGAGGGAAGTGAAGTAGGTTTTTAAGAGTTGTTTTTTGAGTTTTTCCAACCTGTAGTGAAGGTGAGTTAAA
Organism: Cyclobacteriaceae bacterium; assembly: GCA_947458475.1. Taxonomy (GTDB): domain Bacteria; phylum Bacteroidota; class Bacteroidia; order Cytophagales; family Cyclobacteriaceae; genus Algoriphagus. Next base: position 25,073 of record CANGZP010000006.1, read on the forward strand.
GACTTATCATTTTTTACATCTTCATTGAAATTGTCTTGAAGGACGATATTTACAAATTCTACTGCTTCTGACTTTTCTTTTAATTCATTGAATTGGTTGAAGTAATCTTTAACCAACCCATTAGACCAATTAATTTTCATTGCATTATGTCCAGCAAGAAGGAGAAATAGGAGAGATTCCAATACCGGGGTGCTAGTGATTTCAAGGAGAGGATTCATAGTTTTTCGTTTTGTTGTGAACAAAGCTAGTAACAACAAAAATGTTATGCAAATTTATTTCACAACATTTTTTAAAAAATATTCATCTTTTTTCAAAAACCCTCCAAAACCTCTAAAAACGAAGGTTTAGTAATAAAAAAAAATTAAAAAAACTAAGTTTCTAATTCAATCAACCCAATACTACGCCTATTGCGGTTGAAAGAAGTCCAACCATATCCCCTTGTTCGCCCTTTTTCTTTGGGAATCATTGAGTGAATGAACGGTGGTTAATGGTTGAACTACCTTGCGATTTACATGAAGAAATCAAATTCAATAGATGAATTGGTCTGTAATCCTCAGAGGAAAGTTGGAATAAAGTTCAACCGTTGCTGATGTTCTTAAGGTTCTTGCTCTACCAACGGCCTGAATCAAGTCAGCCTCAATTAGTGCCAATTGGATTTCACGTAGTTCTTCATTGTTGAAACAGTAGAACTTGAAGCTGAACCCATTAAATTCTATTTTCTGATAACTCATGGAGGTGTCCGATGTCTTGAACTCCACCCCAAGGACTTTGGCGACCATCAGATACTCCACGTTGCTGTGGTGAGGAGTCCCCACTACCGTGATGTCCTGTCCAGCCAAACTATCATACCCAGAACAGTTCCCGAAATAAATGTCTTCTACCGCGTTGGTAAATTGGTGTGTGAATGACTTAAAAGTAATTACCTTTTTATCGCCAACCTCTTTACTGATCTGCGTCACATATCGGTTAAGTGTATTTCTTGAACTTGACCTTTTGGTGTATTGGATCACTTTCCCTTTTTGTTCCACCTCACCAACATCAAAAACCTCAACCTGGTCGCCTAATAAACGACTATATATAAAAGGACTTACTGTGGCCGATAGGATAATGATTTTCTTGTCTTTGGGCAACTCTTTTTTTATCACATAGTGGATCAGATCGGCATCCATCCAGTCTTTTACAAAATATGAACTAGAAAAAAATCCAAATAGATTGGAATCCACTTGATAGGTTTCTGATACTTTTTTAATCATCTCATCCAAATTTAGGATTAGAACTGGTGATGTAATAATTTCTGACTGGTTCGCATTACGCAAAAGATTAATCACATTGGTTAAATCTTTTTGGTTTTTTTGGAGTGTTATCTCCAATCGGATTAGATCAGATATTCTTATTTTTTTTATCTGAACAAGACTATTCAGTGGGTCTTCATCAAAAATCAGGGTGTCATGATTGAATTGGCTATATAGGGCCCTTGAGTGAGTAGTGACCACTGATTCGGTACATTCTTGACTGATTTCCACCTGATTGATGTAGCTCTGCGCTAACTGTCTATCTTCATCATTGACTTTAAAGTGGTTATTATTCGATACGATGTCATATATGATCCTAACTGCCTTCTTTGGGAGTCCAATTGAGTAGTAGTAATCAATCATCCGGTTTATTCGAGCATCCTTAAAAATGACTGGATCAGGACTTGTCTTACAATCAATAGTCATTCTTTCTTTGACTTCATTCTTTAACGAATTAGTTGGTAAGGCAATTGTGCAGCCGGTAACTGATGTAATCAATTTAGTTTTTCCGATTGCCGTAGGTAGTTTAAAAAGATGGATTCTATTCGAAATCGAAGTGTTGGTTATTACCTTTTGAAATTCATTTTTTAATTTATTCTCTGCATCAACCAAATTGATTTTTTTAGCTTCTGAGATAATTTGAATTTTTCCACGCTGTTCCTTTACTTCCCCAATTAAATCATGAAGGTCACTATCTTCTTGATAAAGTGAAAAAGTATGAATTGGTTGAGGTGGATAGTTGACGATGTTCAAATAGGGGAGTATGTTGAAATTGTTTTCGGTGTATTGAGTCATGCCCTGTTCATTGAACTTGGTCATCGTTTCCTTCATCATTTTCCTCCCCCCTTTCACATTGATAAGGTTGGTGGCCAACCCGAACAACTGATCATGGTGGAGCCATTCACCTTTAAAAAATTGATCAAGAATCTTAACCCTAGACCTAGCCATAGTCCAGTCAATTTTCACCTGTTCCTCGCCCTCACGGACTAGTGTGCCGGAACTTGGAGAAATAGAGGAACTTCTATACTTAATATATAGAATTGTCTTTTTTTCTCCCAGATTATCTTCTAGTTCACCCACCTCAACACTACATCCTTGTAAGGGGGCAGTAATCAATCTGGTTCTCCCCTTATCGAAAGTGATTTGAGTGATTGATAAAAATTCAAATAATTTCACTGTACTTACTGGCTGATAACTAAGAATCTCAGGAGATGTGCCACCAAAGAAGAATCGGGCTAAACTGAAGCATTTAGAATCGGCTTCAGGAAAGGTTTTTTTCATCCCATTAAAAATGATTTTTTGAATACCCGGGTCTACTATTTCCGAGTCTAAAAAGATTACTACACGAAACTTGAGTAGATTATCTGAAGATGAGAAAGTCCGGTACAACAACTGTGGAGTAATATTGTGATCTACGAATCTTTGAATTACGTCCTCTGGTGAAATCTTTAATTTTTCATTATCGAAGTCCAATCCTATAACAGATTGTCTTTGCCATCCTTGGATAGACGGTGATCCATTAAAAATACCTCCTGACCATGTGTAACTATAAGGCCGGTCAACTATTGTAGCTACTTCATTAATTGTTAATCCAGTAACTAAATTCAGTTTTTTGGAAATCTCCCCGATGGACTTATCGGTCTTGGGTGGTTTAGTTTTTTGTGGTGTTGGGTCAATGGTGATGTAATACTTTTTTTGTTCATGGTTACTCATATAAATAAAGAGTCCCCATCCTTTCATCGGTGAGGCGACTACTGGGACAGGGAAAAATAAAATCTTATGTACGTAATTTCAGAGCCTCACCTTCTGAACCTGTACTATAAAAATATACCCAAAATGAGGAGAAAAGAGAAGGTCTGTATGCTAAGGAATTGCTAAGTTTTGAAGGCTTTTTTTATCGTAGAGGGAGCTAGTGGGGTTTTCGATTAAATTCAGAAATGCCAGTTAGAGATTTTGGGGATTTCATTATTGTAAAATGGGTTTTCCAAGAATCCTTACTCGAAAATTTGCCGTGCAAAAAGTATGTGGAGATTGTCCACTTTGCGAATCAGATTCAACTTTTCGAAAACTTACGATAAATGATTGCGTTGATTCAGGATTAGTTTTGTGTATTACAACTGAATTATCAAAAAGGACATGAATCGATGAGGTTATGTTTTGTAGCGATTTTTTTAGCCTTTAGGACAGTGCTGGTTGATGTGTTCAGATGATTGGAGATTTCTCTAATTGACCTTCCTTTATTTAGGAGCCTTATTATTTTTTGGGTTACCTCTTTTTCGATAAATTGTTTCTCTGTCTGATTGGTACCAATTGGGCGACCTAATTTTCCCCCACGTTGAACATATACCATCCTTCCGGTAGAAGTTCTCGTTTTTATATTTTCAAGCTCAAGACTATAAAGACCGGCTAAGGTTGCTGTCAGTATCCCCCAAATTAAGTTACGTTGATTTTGGGGGCGTGATTGAATACCTAAATTTCTTACAGTAACATTAACTTCATATTTTTCTAGCCACTCAAGGGTACCAATTACATCTCCCATCGAACGTCCAAGACGACTGAGTTCTTCAACTACCAAATCTTTAACTATTCCATCTTCAATCATTTTAATAAGTTTACCTGCTTCCGGCCGGTCTTTGAACCTAAGAGTTCCGCTGACTTTATCCAATAATGTCAAGTCGTAATAATCGGTATCTGCTTCAAACCTGTTCCCGGTCTGTTGAAGAGTAGATACTCTATTATACTTTACCTTCATTTTGTGGTGATTTAAATGTTAGATTAAATCTACAGCGAAATCACAACTCTGCCACCTGAAATAGGTCATACTATGCTGATTTACAGCATCTAAATAAATCAAGATTTAAATCACTACACTTTAGGGAAGTCTTCGCACTGGTTTGTAAGCGCTGATCTGTTAAAAAGTGACTGGACCAAACTAATCCTTTAGTTCAATTCATTTAAACAGTTAATTCTTAATCATACTGCAAAGAATAATTGCCGATCTCACTAATAATGACCGGCCCCCCGGCCCCCCTCTCGGTATCGGAACTTAACATGTCAAGTATTTGGCAATTCGGATAGGGGGGATAATTTTTTGAGTGAAATTTTTTTCAGAAAAATTTAATTTGTGACAAAAAAATGATCTTTTATCAAAAAAAAATTTTGGCCAAAATTTCAAAAAAACAAGGAATAGGATATTTATAGGTATGAAGAAATTAATCATCACAGAGAATCAATTAAAAAAGTTGCTCGATTCAATTACCACAAATATTGAAGGAAGTAAAAATAAATTCAGCCTAACTGGCATAGTAGAAGACCATGGGAAGAAAAATAAGTAGTCAGTTAAAAGAACTCTTAGCCATAGAATCAGACTCCCATTACATTATTAAAGATGACTACTTTATTGGTCCAGATGAAATAACGGAGAAGGAGGATTCATTCGCTAAAAGATTAATGACACTGATTGAATCGGATAAGTCTGATGAAGAAGAAATAGTGGTTATTCTTCAGCCTTTCCAACTCTACAATTTTTTTATCAATATCCAGCGATCTATTCTCAAACCTTAGTGAAATGAATTCCCACTTTTTCCCGCTTTAATCTTTTGGATCAGTACTCCAAAATCTTTTTTAATCTCTATTATAGCGACAAATACTGTCAATAAATCTTTATTTATTAAATTCTTTGCAAAGGTTCTTGCATTTCAAAATAAAACTGACTTACCTTTGGACTATCATCAAGAACCAGTACTACTGGTACCAACCGAGTCTAACGCCACGGTGGTAAAGCGATGAGGGTTTGTGCAAACCAAAACTGTTAGTCTCCCGCATCCCCTTTCCTTTTTTGATGGTAACGCGTTTCACCTAAACACTCGTTATCATGTCCAACACCCCAAGTACTCCAAATCCAGTTCCATTCGGCACTGTCACCAAGTTTCCTCCTGGCTATGGAACCTTTCCCTACATCATTCTCAAAGTAGGGTATGCAGTCTACATGCAAATCCCAATTCAGATCAATGCGCCAAGAGTAGACATCGAGCAATATCCCGGCACCTATTTAGATGGAATTTCCGAAGAGGCAATTGCCCGCTATGCCGTAGATAAAGATTTCGAACTCCACGAATTGCTTCTTCAACATTGCAGAGATTGGAAGCGGAAAACAGAGTTTTATAGCAAGGAGAAGACAGTAAAGATCTGTCTTGTCACCGGGCCACATCGTGCCCACTATTTTCAAAATGATGAAGAACTCGTGCATTCCTCCATTCCATCGGGAGGCACTTTGCTCAGCATCCGAAATGAAGTCATTGCTATGAATGTTCCTCATTTCATCTCGCAACCTAAATCCTAATCCAATGTCACAGAAATCCGAATTACCGAAACCTGAAGAATCTAAGGATTCGAAGGCATTGTACTACTCTGATGTTATTGAAAGCCTTAGAAGAAGATTTGCCGAACGTTTTCCCCATATCACGGTGGCGGATCGCCCCAGTCCAAGCAAAGAAACTACAATCGAAATCACCTTTATCAACCGCAAAAAATTCCCCAATCCATGAACCAGAACACCTCACTTCCAATCCTTTCTTTCACCCTGTGCTTTAGATCTAATCCAGACCAAGTGCACGAAGTCCACCATTGGAAGAGCTCGGATACCACTTTGGTAGTAAAAGCACATCCTGATGTGCCACAGATTGGATTGTTTATCGAATTGACCCATGAGCAACTTAATACACAGTTGGACCTTGGAGGTATTGCACCTGCTGTAATCCTTCAATTTGATGATCAACGACGATTTACAGGTGCAAGTCTCAGTTTGGGTACTTCAGCAGGGGCTTTTGGATTGGTCACCCAATCCAAGCAATTGCTGATTCTTCCTTTCGAGGAGAACTTCCCCATCAGCCAATTGACTCATTTTAAATTAAAATAGTCTCCCACATGGCATTACTATCTGGAAAACTCACGATTGAGGTAGAATACGAGGATTTACCCGTTCCTCTACTTGGGTATACTCGCGCAATGCTCTACCGTTCCTGTTTGGAGCAACTCTACTACCGCCGCCCTTGGGCCAGTGAAGAAGATATAAATCGTCAGCATTCCAAATTTAAGGTGAAGTTGGATTGGGGCATTAAAAAAGATAATGTTGTCTAAGGTTTAACTTATTGAATTCAATGGTTTAATTTCAGAGAAGTTCAGCTATGGGAAAGAAACTTGTCTTGAGCTTGTGCACCTTGCTAATGTGCTTACACCTGTACTTTGATAAATCATTCTCAATTTTGGTTTAAGATATTTTCAACTTGTGCTTTATGATAAACATCTGTGCCACTTAAATCAAAAGGAATTACTTCTAATATTAAATCTCCTTCGTAAATAAAATTGTCAAGTTTATTCGTAAAGTTCAGATTTGATGGGTAAAGCAAAACAAGATTTGGATTCTCATTTGTGTCATCATTGTAGGCATATCTTTTTCCATAAGCATATAATTGATACATGTCTGCCGATGAAATATTGTAGTTGCCTCTAAAAGAATTTTCATCAAGCAACTTCCATTTCGTGTCAATTATTTTCTTCTTCTGCTGTTCTACTTTGTAAAGCACAATGTCTGGTCGTAAAGAAAACCTAGTTTCTCCTTTGTGGCTATCAACAAGAAAATATGATTTATCTTGAATTTTTATTCGGTAACCGTCAGAATATTTTTTAAACAAATAAGCAATATAATCTTCAAACACTTTCTCCATTGGGAAAAGTATTGCCATGTTAAGGTTGTCGCCTTTAAAATTTGTAAATGATTTATTTGTCAAAAATATTTCTGACCATAACAAAAGCATTTTATATCTTGAAAGAAGTCGGCTTGGTTGTCGAACCCTTAACAAATCGTTTTTGATGTTTACCGATGAAGTTACTCCTTCAAGATGTGAGAGAACTTTGTTTATTGAATAGTAATTACTGTAACTGCTTGTCAGTTTCATCAACTTTAATAATGTAGATTTTACCAATCTGTTCGCAGGGATGTCAGGTGAATACTCGGAATACTCACAATAAAATTTTGACTTGTCGGCAAAGTTGATTTTTAGATTCTCATTGATTTTGAGTTTTCCTTTTAAGAAAGTAATATTTTCTTCATTCGAAACATAATCGGATTTCACTCCGTAATTAAAAACTGTTTCTGCTTCTTGAATATAGGACTTGATAAACACTTCAAGAATTGGAAAAGCATTTTGTGATTCAATGTGGGCTTTGCTAATATTTACGAAAGGAGAGTTTTTCAAATGCTTTAGCATTTTCAAAAAAATCATTTTCGTTTCATCTAGGACCTCCTTAACTTTGGTTTTACCTGTATGAATTTTTGGAAGTATTTCTAAATGCAAACCTTCTTTCGTTTCAATAACACCAACATAATTCTTTACCTTGATTTGTTTTCTTTTCCCTTTAGTAAATAAAGCAAAAGGTTTGTCACTGTCTTTTGAATCGTCTTGATTTTGCGAAATGTATTTATAAAAGGAGTTAAAGTGAGTCTCCGGCAAGTATAGTTCTTCCAATGTGCTTACCGCATTAGTATCATAATCGCCTGCTGAACGGATTACACCATACTCACAAATATGAAATGCTTCTTTCTTCAATTTCTATTGGAAATGGATTTATAAATAAAAGTGAACATTTCGATTGGAATATCTTTATAGTTTTCTTTAACAAGGTTTGGATTGACTTCATAAATAATCTTGTCGTCAAAATCTTCAGTATCTCCAAAAAGAGCTTTTGCAGTATTTGCCTTCTTCTCTTGAACTATTTTCTGTTCTTCTGCTTTTTTCCAGATATTATTATCACCTAGAACTTGTTGAATCTTTTCATAGTTACCAAAAAAGTATTCCTCAAGCAATGGTAAGATTTTGTTTCTAAATACAGCACATAAATCATTTTTTGTTTTAATATCAAGGAAATATGAATGACCCAATAAATGGTCTTTATCTAGCAGAAATTCTATTCTACTATTCATAACTTGAAGTAAATTTTGTAAATTGATCCCATCAACATCTTCTGATAATAGAGTAGAATCTGCAGTATATTCAAAAAAAGTAAATCTTCTACGTAATGCGGTATCAATTAAAGCAATTGATCGGTCTGCAGAATTCATTGTTCCAACAATGTAAATATTTTTTGGAACTCCAAACATTTCATCACCGGCAGCTCCAGAGTAGGTGAGTTTTGTTCTTAATTCTTCATTTGCACCAATTCTTTTTGTGTCTTCAATTAATGTGATTAACTCACCAAATATTTTTGAAATATTTCCACGATTAATCTCATCTATAATTAAAACGTAATTTTTATTAGAATTATCCTTTTCTTCAGTTTTTGGTTTGTAATGATCTGTTATATGTTTAGCAATAGCAGTTGTGTATGGTTTCCAATCTTCTAAAATTCCGCTTTCCATAAAATTTAGAATGACCTTTTTTGTAATTGTCATTTCTGTGGCAGCTGATGTTTGAGGAATTGCTACGCAGCTTCCGTTTGAGTTTATTTTTACAGAAAAAGGCTTATTCCTTATTAATGTTGTAAGCTCTAATTGGTTCCCTGATTCAATCACATCTGAGGTGAATGTACTAAAAATAGAATCAAAGTCTTTAATTGATTTTCTATCATTAGCTTTTAAACATAATTTCTTAAAAATACCGTCTTCAATGTTGTATTCCACATTGATTCCATTTACACTTGGTTTTATACCTTCAACAAATTCCTCATAAGAATATGACTGATGAAAGGTAACGAGCTGAATTTGTCCCTCTCTAACTAACTCATCAAATTCATCTTTAGCCGCTTTTCTGTTTGCTTTATTGGCTTTCTGTGAATCAATTAATTCGTTCAAATCTTTGCCCGTTACGATTGAAAGAGCGTGATTTATAGCATTATGAGTTTTGCCTGTCCCAGGTGGACCATATAATATCTGGTTGAGAGGTAATTGTTTATTAGTTATTCTTATTTTTGTTGAAACTGACTCATATGATGTTTTTGAATTATGGATCTTTACATTAATTTGCTTTAGTCCAGGCCAAATATCAGAGGCTAATTTTTTTAATTGAGACTCTTCATTAATGTAACATTTTTTAGGCAAATAATTTCCTGATGCATCCTTCCAAATATAGAAAACACCTTGAATTCCATATTCATTAATAACATCATTTGCTGAATTAGTGTAGGTAATTGAACTTTCATCGTTTTTCAAACAAACACCAATAACAACTTTTGGTCTTTTATTGCTTTGAGTTCTAAATTGAACTTGTATTTGTTGTAACCTCACATTTGCATTTGCTGCTTTACTAATTGTTACAACATATATTTCATCAGGTGTTAGATTGAATGCCTCTGCAATTATATTTCCTACTTCATTATATTTAGTCGTGCTGTTGCTTGATAAATCAGGAATTCTTGCTAATGCATCTGAAATTTGTTTTTTATAATTATTCATACATTTTTAAGTATGGATTCATTCAAAAGTTGTTTTTGGAGTGCCTCTAAAAAACCAGAAGGAAATACTTTAGCTCCCTCTTTTGCTCTTGAAATATAGCCAGCTAACGCTCTATTTGAAAGCGGTTTTATTGGATGTTTAAGAAATTCTCCAATGGGTATATGATTATCGCTTAAAGGGTGTGTGGTTGTTTTTGCAACAAATCTTTTACCAGAGCCACCAAACCCTGCTGAGGGTACCGTTTTTAAATTAGACCACGATGTAAAATCAAAATTACTACAGTCAGGATTTTTGTATAAATTAAGTCCTATCCATTCGGCAGCAGGCACAGAAACAGCGTTGCCAATCATTTTCCAACGAATGCCTTCCTTAATATTAGCTCCATTTTCATACACATTTGTCCAATTAACCGGAAAGCCTTGCAACCTCTCTGCATCGATTATGTTTGGTGTATATGCGATTTGGTTTATTGTATCAAAAATCGCAGGTGGAGATGGAATGCCAAGTGCAGACCCCCCTTTAATTGGAGGTATTGAATTATTTGCCCACCCAACACCGCGTTTTCCTTCAGTCCAATAAAAACCATATTGGTGCCCAAGTTCCATATTAGTCATGGAATCATTAGCTAAATTGACTTGATTATCATTAAATAAAATATTTTCAGGGTTCACATCACCTTTGGAGCCCAATATAAATACTCTTAATCTACGCTGAGGCAGGCCAAAACCTCTTGTATCTACAAGTCTATAAGCCCATTTATATCCACAACTTTCAAATAAATCCAAAACCTCAAATAATGCCTTTCCCTTATTAAGCCGCAAAAGATTATGTACGTTTTCTAGTAAAACAAGCTCAGGCTTGGATTTCTTGATTAACTGGAATAAATTAATGACTAACCCTGATCTATGACCCTCTAATCCTTTTCTTGTCCCAGCCAAACTAATATCTTGACATGGAAAACCTGCGGTTATTAAATCAACTTTTGGTAATGTTTTTAATGTTAATATATCCTCATGCCTTTCAATACCAGGAAAATGTTTATTTAAAACCATGTTGGCGTATTTATCTATCTCGCACATAAAAGTTGTTTTATGACCACACTTTTCCATGCCAAGTTCAATTCCTCCTATACCTGAAAAGATAGAAGCTATTTTTAAATTTCTTTTTGTTTGCATTATTTTAGAAGGTGCATAGTGAGTATATAGCCAAGTTTTGGAGGTACAGCATTACCAATTACAGTTTGTATTAAAACTCGGTTATTTGAATTAAAGTTGTAAAAGTCAGGAAAAAATTGGATGCGTGCTGCCTCATGTGGTGTAATTGTTCTTCTTTTTGTGGGATGAATAAATCTACCACGGCCTGGTGTTCCAAAACCTGTTGTTATTGTTGGAGCATATTTATCCATTCTTAGCCTACCATATACTGAATTATAAGAGTGCTTTTTTAGTCTATGACAATCTGGCCTCTCAGAGTTGGGAAGGTCGTATATTTGATTGTCAAACAAATAGCCTATTCTCTTTATATTTTCTTCACTGTATTTTGGAGAGGTGTCAAATACTATATCTTCAGTATTTATATTTTCTAAATCAGAAATAGACCAAAAAAGGTTCCTAGGATTTACTCTAAAATCTTCTACACATTGATGAACATTTGGTTCTATTTCTAGCGAACCCAATGTTATACTACGTTTTCTATTTTGAGGCACCCCTATATCAAGACAATTAACTACGCCAGTAGATATTTTGTAACCTAAGTTTTTTAATATTTGCCATGTTCTTTGAGCCACTTGTCCTTTATCATGTAGAACCCCAGGTACATTTTCAATAATTACATTTTTTGGTCTTATCACTTCACAGAATCTAGCCATTTTTAGGTATAATTCATTTTTTGGATCTTCTCTCCTTGTGTGATTATTTAAATCTGAATTACCTTGGCAAGGCGGACCGCCGATTAATAAATCAATTTTACCTAATTTTTTTTTTATTTTTTCTTCATTGTTGCTGAGAGGCATTCCACAGGCGCCATCAAAAAGATCTTCGATTGGTACGGCTAAAGTTTCTGCTTTTGGAAAATTAATCTTGTATATCTGTAATATTTTGTCATCTATATCATTTGCAAGCACAGTTTGATGAACTAGTCCAAGAGCTCTGCAGGCTTCTTCTGCCCCAACTGATAATCCTCCACAACCTGCAAACAGATCGACGACTTTAACAACACCTCTTTCAAAAAGTCGTTCTGGTTGTTTTTTGCTTAATAACCAACTTCTATCAAACATGTCGGCAATTTCCTCATTACCTTTTCTGTCAATCAACCTCATTTTTGATTCAATTTCTTCGCCATGTCGTGTAAAGACTGTTCTAATTATTTGCTTATTCTTTATGCTGTATTTTTCTGTTAATTCTTTAGTACTTGTATTTATTTGTGAGCTATTTCCAACAAATATTTCTTTAACTTTTGCATTCATGTTTTTTGATGATTGAATTAAATCTTTAATATCCACGTCAAGAAGATTAGCTATTTGATTGAGTATTTCTAGCCTTGGCTGTTGCCTATTTTGAACATAACTATTCACCATATTGTAACTCTTTCCCAATTTCTCTGCCAGCCAAACTTGCTTAATCCCCTTTCTTTCAAGCACTTCCTTAATCCTATTCATTTTCCGGTCATTTCTATTCTTGAATATAGCGTTTTTTTGTTTAAAAAATTCTCAAAATATGAGATAAAAATAGATTATCATGATTTATTTTCGGATTTTTATAATTATAACTAGCTGATATTCATTTTTTTAATTAAAAATAATTTAATAATAGTATCAGCGACTTGTAAAAGGCAGAGAGGTATATTTTTTTTTGCAATGTCTTAATTAAATAAATTGTTAAATGCCCAAAATCTATTCCTAAAAGTAAGTAATTACTAATTGATGACTTGAACTAATTGGGTTCCTAATAGATCAAATTACGACAGCTTGTGTCAAAAAAATAAAATTTACGGATATGGTATACCTTATTCATCCAGAAGTTCGAAAAAAAGATAGTTATGGGCCTTTAGTTTGTAACCACTTTTCATCTCTACAGCCGTAAAGATTTCATCCATAAGAATAGTTAATGGCAATCGGGTCTCACTGATTTCAGAAAAATAGGATTCGAATGAATCCTTCAACTTCAGGAAAACCTCGTTATCATTTATCTCTTCGACTGATACAACCTTAATCCCATTGGATGCCTTGAGAGAACTTATAATCTCCGCGTACTTACTCAACAATTGATTTGACATGTGAACCTCCTTTTTCATAAGTATAAAGGCAGATTCAAAAAAAGTAAAGAGGGAGGTTAGAAGGAAAAACTATTCAATTGAGGATTTTTTTAATTTTCTAAATTCTATTCTACACTTTCAAACACATTGTAATATACAAATTCCCAGAGTTCTCCCGAGCTACCCACACAGCCATTCAGTGTGTTCAGGCTATCGTACTTGCCTGCGAGTTGATGATAGTAGGTAGTTTTGTTTTGGGGATCTTTCTCCGCTAAGCCCAGCAGCGCATAATAGCGCACATTGGGTGATGGGTGTCGTAGGAGTAGGGTCAGCTCCTCCAAACTACCCTGTTGCTGCAGCGCTTCGTAGGCTTGGTACACCTCTGAAAAGCTTCCTGAAAAACCGATTGTCTGGCTTTCAACTTGTTCCTGCATCGCTAAGTAGTGAGTTAACTTATTCAACTGCTGGTTTCCGAGGAACTTGACGTCGGGCTTTGTTCCGTCGATGACCACCAAAGGTTTGCAAGTATGAGGGTACCTCAGGTGACAGGGAATATCGGGCCGTACTTCTTTCGCTTGCTGGCACGAAGAGAGAATAATAAGTAGAAAAAAGAGAGATCGATGCATATCCTTCCAACGGAATTTGCGCCAACTTATTTTAATCTATTCGCTACATTATGGGAGACCGCCGGCTAAAAAAAGTAATTTTTGGGAAACAATAATAAATCATTTTCCCTCGCGTTCTTTCTTTTTTACTTGCCCATGCTCACCCATTTAGATCGGATTTTGGATTGTTTTGCCCGTATGGATCGTACTGGCCTGGAGGATCTATTGTCTCCAGATTTTACCTATTACGAGGTATCCAAGGACAACTTTCTAGATCGTCTGGAGGACTTTTGGAAGGACTGGCGCAAAAAAGAATCGTATTTCGATACACTTGAGGTAATCCCTGGTTCCTGCTGCAATAAAGCCTGCCAAAACCACTTAGGGAAAACAGCCTACCAGTTCCGCTCCCCCGATGGCAAAAGCCTGGACCTTCGCTTTGTGCTTGAGCAGGATGTGCAGGGAAACTTTATCGTCAAAGACATCTATCCCTGTCATGACTTGCTAACTTTCGAGCGGATTGAAGGGCCGAACAGCCAGCTAACCTTCTGGGTCTACGAGGAGGACAAGCGCGGAACGGAGCTCCCGGAAAACTATCCCATCCTGCTCCACCAAGCGCAAGAGGGGTTGGCCAACTGGAAAGAACTGATGGCCCAGGGACCGGTCCACGTTTCCCAACTCCATGACTGGCTGCGTCGCTACGAGATGACCTACCAAGACTGCGGGGAGTGGATCGACCTTGGCGAGATCGTCTGGAGATGGGATGCCTTTCTCCGAACTTACCATGACGTGGAACTCTTTGTCTCCTTTGTGGAAGAATTTGAGGCCGACCTGATCTGCTTCCAAGTGGGGGATTACGTAGCCCTAACCGAGGAGCAACTGCTGTCCCTGATCTTGGATATCGAGCGGCGGATGGAGCTCCGCTACACGGTGATACATGGCACGGATTTTGACATCATCTTACAAGAGAGTCGCGGAGAGATTCGCGTCAATTGCCGCACCTCGTTTTCCCTAGATTTTATCTTATTAACTGCCATTAAAGCTTTTCGAGGCTGGTTTCAACAGGAGCGTGCCAAACTGCTAGTCCAGTATTTTGCCCTGACAGCCGCTGAGCGAGATTCCTTTTTGGAGACGGCTGACAATCCTTTTCAGCTGTACCAGGTAGGTACAATGCTTTCTTTTCATATCCAAACCCGAGAGCGCTTTCGCAAGCAAGGAGTTTTTATCCCTTTTCGGCTGGGATCTCATCTTTCACATCATTTACTCGAGTAAACTCGTTTACCGATAGTTTTCCTTTTTTGGGGTATTCAGCTGGGTACTCCAACGCATAGTGCCCATTATTTTTACGATTACCCTCTTTTTTACGCGTACCTAATCAATTTTCTAACCCTTTTTTCAAAACCCAAGACCCATGACAAACACCCTGAATCCCGCCTCCGCTGAAGCCATCCAGCCTAAGAAAAAAACTACCTATTACCACCTGGTTCTTGACCGAAGCGGAAGCATGGACTCCTGCTGGCTGGAAGCCAGACAGGTCATCGACAACCAGCTCCGCGACCTGAAGCGCATCCAAGAGGAGAATACCAACTCATCCCTGATTTTTTCCTACTGTGGATTCAATCAAGTGCTACGATTTGGAGAAAGCTTGATGCCCATGGATCAGGCTAGCATCAACTGGGAACTAATCTATCCCGATGGGATGACGTCGCTCAACGATGCGATTGGGGAGAGTATTCACTACCTGAACCAAAAGGCAGGTGCTGCCCTAAGTGATGCGGATGCCGATGTGGTCATGCTGATTCTGACAGATGGATTAGAGAATTCATCCAAGCAGTATTCTCCTACGGCTATCAAAACCTTAATGGAAACCTGCGAGCGAAGTGGCAAGTGGAACTTCCTTTTTCTAGGAGCAGGATTGGAAGTGACCGAAGTGACGAATGCCTATGCCCGAGGCGATAGAAATGCCATGAGCTTTAGCAAAGATAATTTTGCAGCTTCTTTCAAAGAGGTCAACAAGGAGCTGGAGGACTATGTGAAGCAGAAGGAGCAAAACATCAAAAAATCTAAATTCTTTAAAGATTAAACTCAGCAACCACATGAGCAGCAGGTTTAATTCATTGTACAAAGGCGCAGTACTCGCCTTTGTACTTTTCTTCACAAGTTGGAATGCCGAGGCATCTTGTTTCTCAAGACAACAGTTGTACCGCATGCAAACCTCCTCTTTGGAGGACATTCAAACCTTTTTTAAGGCGGAAGGATGGGCGTTGGCAGAACCAAGCTCGGTTGCCGAAGGTACTTCGGGCTTTGGATTCAAGAAGTCAGTATTCACAAAGAATGGGAACGAGAGAGTGGTTGTGTATACTTCTAGAACTGATGGAAACATCATTCAGTTGAAAGTATCGGATGCCTGCTTTCAAACTATTTCGGGTACCGAGTTTGGACAGTTCAGTCGGAAGTTGAGCATCGAACAGGACAAGGTCATCAAGGAGTACCGAAATGAAAACCAAATTCTTCAGCTTGTGGAGTATGCTGGCACTGAGGTATCAAACTCGGAAATCTTGATTTTTAACGAAACTCTGAAAAGTCAAGTGAAGGGATTAGGCCAACTATTCAGTAGTACATCGAGCATTGTTCGGATGCAAACGTCCAATCCAAGTTCCAATGGTAACGGTTCCCCGAATGAAGTGTACGATATGGTGGAAACATTACCAATTCCTGATGACGGGATGGCGGGTTGGAGTAACTACTTGTCTGCCAACTTGGGGTATCCAACTACTGCGAGACGGAAGGGTATAGAAGGCACGGTTATTGTCGCATTCATAGTGAATACCGATGGAACTGTTTCTGATTTTGAACTTTTGAGAGGGATTGGGGGAGGATGTGACGAAGAAGCGATCCGCATTGTAAAAAACTCTCCCAAGTGGACCCCTGGAATGCAGGATGGCAAGGCTGTTCGTACGCGTATGAGGCTACCCATTAATTTTACACTAGAATGATTCCCTTAAATAAGTAAAACATTTGGTAGCCAATTGAAACTAGTTGATTGAATTATGTTGCTGATTTACGAAATTTCTCTACTTATCCTTGTCCTCTTTTTGGGGATAGCCCCTCATGTGCTTTGGATACGATGGATCATTCATGCGTTTCGAAAGCGGTATGCGATAGGTCGGGTGATTTCCTTACTGAGTTACCTCCTCTTTCTTGTTCCTTTTTGGGTCTTGCTTAATGGGGGGAATAGATATTATGGGCGTAGTGCTGCCGCGGAGGAAGTTGAAGTGTATATTCTAATCGGGATGGCTTTGCTTTCCATTCTCCTTCCAATAGGCTATTTCTTTGGCCGCTGGATCTATTCCAACTATTGGAAAAAACCAGGAAACCAAGTTAAATTCGATTGAGCTACCGAATGACTAGATGGATATTAAATCATGAACCAACTTCTCAGCCTGAAGCAACTCCGAATCAAGAAGGACATGCTCCTACTTACTCTTGAGGAGAAAAAGCAAATCAGATCCAGAGCCCTGCTCTATTTGGGGATCTTTGTCCTGCTATTTATCGGGATGGTTATCCTAGACCCTAATCCAAATAGCGCGGATGCTGGGGATTCGTTTAACGAAAATGCAGCAGGTCTTCTAAAATTCGTAGCGGGTAAATTTATGGTTGCGAGTTTGTATTTTGGCTACCGTACCTTTCGGACTAGTAAAGAAATCCGAGCGCTAAAAAAGGAACATCAGGAGATGGAGCGAAAGCTGAGGTATCTGAGTAATTGAGATGAAAAGTAAGTTAAATCTGGATGTGGCCCTTTCAGTACCTACTTTTTCAAACAATCAAAAATATCATTACAACACAAAAGTGGGGACGCGAGGTAGAATGTTCAATCAACCAAGTCACCCGCCATTGCTCCAAACGCCTGTTATCGGCCTGGTTTTTGTCCGTCGTTAAGTCCATAATTTAATAACTGCTAATAAACTCAAAATCAAAGTCAGTCCGCCAATTGCCCAAATTAATAATTTTACTATCTTATTTTCAGCTTCAATTACTTGTTTAAGTTCCTTCGTGTTTTTACCAAACTCAATTTCAAAAATCTGCTTAATTTGACTTCTTTCACTTTCAATTAATTTTTTGATTTCGGATTTATTGTCGTCAAGTTTTATTTTTAATGTACTTTCAAGGTCTTTGTAAAACTCTTTATTTTCTTTTCTGATTAAGTCAGTTTTTTCTTCAACAAGTTTTGCAAGCTCTGCCTTGTTTTGTTTGTTGGCGTTCTCAATTTCCGTCAAACTTTTGGCAATTTTTTCCTTTTGGGCTTTTTGTAGTTCGTTAATTTTATCAAGCGTCTTACTATTTTCTTCAAATTGCTTAATTATAGAATTATAAGTTTCAGTTAGTTCCTGTAGCTTCTTAAAAGCACCTGAAACATCTTTAAGTTGTTCAACTTCCTTGTTGAAGTCTTCAAGTGTTTGATTAAATTTCTGCAAGTTGCTCATATAATTTCTTATTAAGTTTTTTTAATTCCTTTAGTTTCTGCGCATAAACATCATTAAGCAAATATGCCAAATCATAATATTCTGCAAGTTCTTCCAATATTTCAGGATAGTATTTTGAAATAGATTGGCTTAAATCCATTTTTTGTTCTTCGGTCAAATGTTTTCCTAATACTTTTAATCGTGTCAAAAAATCTATTTCCTGTTCTTGGTTAAAAGTTTCTTTAACCCTAGACAACGCACTTTCAAAGCGTTCTTTTCCATCACTATCTTCATATTCATTCAAAGCTAAACGGATAAAACCGCTAACAAAATTCAGTCCTATACTGTTACGATAACTTTCCAAAAATCGGCTAACCCTGTCTTTTAGTTTTTCAAATTCAATTTTGTTTGAAAACTGATTATCCGTAGTTAGAACTTCAAACCACTTTTCGTAATCTTTTGGATTTTCCGCAATGTGTTGAAGAATAAAAGTTGTTTCGGAAAAAATGAAGTAACTATCAAGGCGTTGCTTAAAACTCTCACTATCTTCAAACTCTGAACACCAATCAGACAGTGTTTTAAGCGATTGTTTCCGGCTATATGCAATGTTTTCAAAAGTCCAATTCAATAAATACCAAATGGCTTTTTCTAAAACTGAATTCTGCTTAACTTCTTGTAATTCCTTTGATACGTCTGTATTAGGTTCGTATTTAGATATATAGTCAGAAACACTTTTTACTATATGCTTTTCTTCAATAGTCTTAAACTGAACTTCAAAATGGTCAATGAAATTTGTTGTCCAATCTGAAACAATGCCTAATAGACTTAAACGATAAATTGCTTTTTGTAAAACGTCACTGCTTATTTTTAATTTGGAGTATGCGTCATTCCAAAAAATCCTAGCTTGAGTTTTTTCTCGAAAAAAATGTCTGATTACACCTGAAATAATTTCAAAATCCTTTTCTATGTCATTCTGTCCCTGAACAAAAAGGAAAACCTGTTTAAAAATATCTTTACCTCCAAAGCCCACTTCATCGCTAATAGCTTTCATTTCAGCAAATGTAGTGTCCTTGCGGAAAAGCCGGTCTACTCTTTCTTGATCGTACGTTTCAGGAGAATGTAAAACGAAGCATTTCCCTATTTTACTTTTGTTTTCATTTTTTCTTTTATCCCAACGTCCAGCTCTACCTGCTTCTTGGTAAAGTGCTTCTACTGAACTTGGCAATCCGTAATGAAAAGTGTAAAAAATGTTTTGTTTGTCAATGCCCATTCCAAAGGCTTTTGTTGCAACTAAAAGTTGATATTTGTTTACTTTGAAGTCTTTTTGAACTTTGATTTTATACTTGTTGAATTCATCTTTGTTCATTACTGGTTCTGTTCCAATTTTTCGCCCTGTTTTTTCATCATAAACATCTCTTTTAGGAATGTCACCTGAAAACCAACTCACTTTATTTTGAAAAAGAGTATTCAAAGTATTTGAAACCTGATAACATCCAAATGCTCCATTTACATTAGGTGTAAATATTAAACCTGCTTTGTCTGTTGTTTCAACAAAACTTTCCGTGTCTTTTAGCTCATTAATAAGACTTTTGAGTTTGTCTATTTTGTTTCCTTTATCGTTAATTACTTCAAATCTTAATTCTTTACGGCTATAATCTAAAAGTGATTTTATGTTTTCATCTTCTAGGCGTTGTTTTTGTCTTGCAAATTCAATTTTTATATCTGTTAAAACTTTAACGGAAGCTGTTGCCGTTAAACCAATAAATTTAATTTTCCCTTCTCCGTTTTCATCTTTGGGGCTTAGCTTGTCAACCGTTTTGGCTAAATTCAAATATGAAGATCTAAAATCGTGTCCCCATTCTGAGAGACAATGTACTTCGTCAACAACGGCATAGGCAATAGAAAAATTAGCCACAATAGCACTTATCTTCTCTCTGAAACTCGGAATTTGAAATTTTTCTGGAGAAATCCACACAAACAAATATCTTCCTTGCTCAAAGTTTTTTTCTATTTCTCTTTTTTCATCTGCTTCTAAATCGCTTGTAATGAAGCTAACATTTGTTATGTAGGTTTTAACCAAATTGTCGTTTTGGTCATACATTAATGATTTGATTGGGCAAACCACAAAATTTATACTTGGTTGCAACAAGCAAGGAAGTTGATAACATATTGATTTTCCGCCACCTGTGGGCAAAAGTCCAATTGTGTCTTTTCGGTTGAGTGAATTTGAAATGATTGGAAATTGACCTTCACGAAAACTTGGCTTGTCAAAAATGTTGTCAAGAAAGAACTCTAAAGTTGTTTTTTCTTCATCCGTTACGTTGTAATTGATTGGTTCGGTTGTGCTAACTCTGAAGTAGTTTTTATCTTTTTCAATGTCAAAATAGTCTGTGCGAACAAAAATTACATCATCACTGATTTTGTTTTCATCCGTGTAGCGTTTGAATAGTGAAAAGTCAATGTTTATTGCTTTGGTTGTAGGCTGAAAATTGGCTTTCTCGTTCGTTATTGTAAGGTTGAGAATTGGTTTTTTGAGTTCTTGCTTGTTTTTAAGTTGCCAAAGTTTATCAATCCAAATGAGTAAATCATTTATTGCCAACTCTGCAAAATCCGGCAAATTTTCGTGAGCCAAAATATTGAAATTCCATTCATCTTCAAATGTCAAATACTTGTGAGTAAGTAACTCAATGAGCAAGACTTGAAAACGGATTATTGCCGTAGGTAATAATTTCGTCTTAATTTCTTCTTCGCTTATCTGATTTTCTTCTATTTTATTACAAGCGCTTTTATAGAAATTCAGAAGTTTTTCGTAGCGTTCAAGGTGTTTTAAAATCGTTTCAACTTTCGCACTGTAAGAGCCGTTTTGCAGTTCTCTTGTTGTAATTCTTATAGTCGTAATTCCTTTGCCCGATAAGTAATTATCTCTTTTGCTGTCGGAAACCCTTGTCACTTCATCAAGTTTGTGTTGTTGTCCGTCAATTTCAATTACAAGTTTGGCTTGAGGCAAATAGAAGTCAACTTGTTGGTTGATAAAATTTTTATCGTCTTCTCCTGTAATTTCATTTATTTCAATTTCGGGAATGAGTAATGATTGAATAAATGAAAATTCGCCAAACTCGTTTGGTAAAATGTTCTCGAAAAAATCTTTTGCGGGGTAATAGTTATGTTCTCTGTCGCCCTTTATAGTGTCGTTCCAAACAGGTCTCTGTTTTGTCGCAAACAAAAAGCGTTCTTTAAAGCTGTCAAGTTTATGAATTTCACCTAATTGAGATTGTAAGTATTTTGAAAGAGTAGTAGGAAAGCCACGTTGCAAAATGTTTTTCGTTACATACAAAATAGGCAACAAGTCAGCATTTGTCTGATTTGACACAAGATTCTGAATTACAAAATTCGGATTTGTATATGTATAATTTGCCGTGTATTTCTTCATTCAATCCTTAGATTTGTTGTTTCTTCAAATAATTAGTAGCTAAAAAAATCCAAAAAAAGTAACCCGCCCACCATCAAAAACGATGTTAAATTCCTGATTGGTATGGGACTGTTTTTTTTAACAATTCAACCATGGATGAAAATCATTTTTTTTCAGCATATTCCTAAATATGGACTCCCTGATTAACAATTTTGAATTAAATTAACAAATTCCAGTAATCAAAGAAGCAGTTGAAAAAATGGCCACTGATTAAGTTTGATGAAAATCGAAATTTACATTTACTCCTCCTATCGAATCTCTATTACAGATTTCTCAACAGGCTGAAAAAGAAGATGTACCAGTTGAATTAATAGAAAAATTCATTTAAGGAATTGGTGATTTTAAATCTCTACATTTTCGGGTTAAACGAAATTAGTTTTCAAGAAGTGCATAAAGGAAAACTAGAGCCATAATTATTAAAAAAATATACCCAAAGATTTTTTGAGCTTCTTCACGATCTTGATGTTTTTGAAATTCTTTTAAAGCTTTCTGATCTTCCTCTGCTTCCCTTTTCCTTTTTCTTTCTGCATAGAATTTTTTCAGCTCAATTAACTCATCACTATCTAAAACCTCTCGAAAGTCTTCAAGCCCTAATAAATATTTTTCGTAAGAAATTTTCCCATCAGCATATCTTAGATACCAATTGTATTTTCTGTTCCTCTGTCGCCTTTCATCAGGATGCATATTGTAATATGATCCCATATTCGGTTCAAAATCATCAATATCCTCATGCATTTAACTTCCTGATTAAAATTGATTTTCAATATTGAATTATTTGATTAATATCCTCATTTACTGCTTCGTACGAACCATAAACTTGAACATTTTACCATCTCCTGTATCTTCAACTAATGACATACTACATTTTTTTAAAACCTCCATACTCGCAATATTTTCTTTGTCTACAAAAGCATAAATAGTTGAAACACCCATTTCTTGAAGGTAAGCCAAAGTGTTATAAACTGCAGCAGTCATGATCCCTTTGTTTCTTGCTTTTTCAAAAACCCAAAAGTCTATTGACCATTCGCCAATTTCCTCATCTCTATCCTTAAACTTTAATTTTGGAGAGTTGCATGCAACATAACCAATTGGAATATTATTTTCTTTTAAGACTACGGAAAATAAAATTCCACTTTTTAAAATAAACCTATCTATGAATTTTAAAAGTACCTTATGTGCTTCCTTTTCATTTTTAACGAATACTCCCGGTAAATTTCTTTCAACCTCGGAATCAGAAGAATTCCTTAGAAAATTTTTAGCTTCTAAGTCAAGTTTATCCAAGATAAGACCTCGAAGAGCTGTTCCTCCCATGTCAATTCTGGGAACCCCTTCCCAAATTTCAAAGTTGCATTTATATTTTTCAGAGTACATGTATTCAAAGGTATTTCAAAATGAATTTATTAAAAAAATCTAAAGGGGTACTACTTTCTAACAAGTTAAATCGATTGAAAAAATTTAACCAAATGACTATGTTATTGATCTGACTTTTTCCGATAACCCTAAAATAAACAAAATCGGTTTTTTTGACTATCCTATTTTTGAAGAAAAATTTGCATTCAAGCCCATTTTTTACCTTCATTTATTCTCTAAAATTTCAATCGAAATAGAGCCTAAATCGAGGATTTATTTGCAAATCCCTTCTCCTTATTTCTGGAATTTTTTGCAAGTTTTTTGCAAGTCCATTTTAACTACAATATCTATCTCCAATAGGACTAAAAAATGGTAAGAAGAAATTGGATAGGATTTCAATACCCCTTTTTTCAAAAACATCGATTTTAGTGATTTTAAGAGGTTTTTTGTTTAAAAAATTGAAAAAATAAAGACACAAAAAAAGCCGATCATTTCTGATCGGCTTGCTCCCCCTCCTGGGCTCGAACCAGGGACCCCATGATTAACAGTCATGTGCTCTAACCAGCTGAGCTAAGGAGGAATTTTTACCCCTACCGGGGATGGTTATGACGCTCCCTTTCGGGAATCGTGTTGCAAATGTAGACCTACCTAGTATTTTTTCCAAATACTGCTGGTAAAAAATTCCTGCTTTTCTATTCAGTCTCCTTCTTGAAGTTCGTAATCAAGTACTTATCCTTTCCTATTTTTTTGACCCTCACAAAACTTCCCTTACCAAGCCCCTACCTGTCCGTCTATCCAATTTGCTCGGGCTGTCATGTAGCTTTTCAAATTCTGTACAGACTGCTCGTGTTTGATACCGATCCCCTGATCCCAGAGTTTGTAGTTTCGCGCCACCGCCCCATTCTTATTCAGTACCTGTACCCCCTCATCCACAGTCTGCTGCAAACTCGTCGCCGACCAAGCGCCACGGCGCAAATCCTGCCACCTGGCCTTGACAGCCTGCTTAAAGACTGGATCCGTGAGCAAACGCGGCCACCAAAATGGAACCATCCAAGGATCATTTTTTACATGAACATTGTAGTTGGCCACCCAATCGTTCATGGGTATCCTTCCCCCCTCGTCAAAGCCCTGGTTCATGTCCCAAACAGGCCCCATGGCCAACTTCCCATCCCGGTCCTTTTGTAAAAAGGTACTGATGCGGTACGCATCCACATTGCGGCACAACTCGGTGACTAAAAAGTAGTCGACAAAGGAAGCCAAATCAATAAACTGGGTATAAGTCCGCGTTGTAGTCGCAAAATTATCGGCCAGCAGGGCGGTCTCAAACTTGTCTACATACTCTGCTATGTAGTTCTTCTGTGCTGCCGTGATCTCCTCTGCTTTGGGATACTCGTAAGTGAAGTACGTTTCCAGGAACTGTTGGGCATGATATGGAGGCTGGTAAGCCGGAAAAGTAATCACCTGCTGGAAGATGTCGTAGCGACTACGGAAGCTATTGAAAGAGTTGTAGCGCGCATCATCGTCCCAGTTGTTCATAAAGTAGGAATTGGGCTTAGTGCTGTGCTCAGGACCTGCATCGGCCTTATCTATCTTCAAAATATAGCCTCCCGTCAGGTTGGTGGACGAGGCATTCAGCGACTTAATGTTGATTCTGTTGGTGTCTCGCTTTAGCTTTTCACAGAAAAAATAAACCCCCTGGTACTGACCATTGATCTCCACCTCCACAAATTGCCCTCTGCTGGCATACTTACCCGCTTTTCGAGAAAGCTCGTAGCCCAGGTAGTTGTAGATCAAACTTTGATCTAGAATGTACTTGTCTTTCAGATTGACGATGTGACCGATTAGCCGCCAGTCTTCTTCTGCAGGCATGCCCAAAAAGGCCACATCCACCCCGGCACCGGCAGCATCTACGGTTTCGAAATTGTATCCTTTTTTGTCAGATAAGCGAAAGGAGGTTTTACCGCGGTATTCCAAGTCAATCGTTTGGGTCTGCACCAACTTCTTATTTTGGTACAACTTCATCGTAGCTGGCACTCCCGGCTCGTATAAAATCTCCTTACCCTTGGTGTCAATTACGAGGTAGGGCAACTCACTCTGCTCGGTATCGACAGCAAAGACCTGCCCATCGTCGCCTTTGGGCACTGGAACTTCTACGGGAGGTTCCTCGCAGGAAACAAAGAGGAAAACCGAAAGGGCTAAAAGCAGGGGAAATCGAAAAAACGATTGGCGAGTGAAGTTCACAGGATATAGTTAAAGGTGAATTGGGAATTTTACTTGTTAAAACGGAAAATTAGGATTTGAATTGCTTTCAGCGAGTAGAATACCGCTAACGATTAATCATGCCGAGCACCTTCCAAAACGGAAAAGGCATGCAGCAAAGCAGGAAAGACCGCATCCATTCCTTCTGCTGCCCCAGCAGGAGATCCCGGCAGTGCAAGCACCAGCGTCTTCCCGATTTGTCCCGCTACAGAACGAGAAAGCATGGCCGTAGCCAAGCGCTGCTGTCCATAGGAACGAATTGCTTCCTCGACTCCAGGTATGCGTCGGTCCAATAGGGGTTCCAAAGCCTCCGGGGTCACATCCCGTGGAGACAAGCCCGTTCCCCCAGTAACCAACAAGAGGTCTACCCCTAACGCTACAAAACGGGTTACCGCTGCCTGAATGGCTTCCACGGCATCGGCTACGATTTGCTTTTCCTCGACGGTGATGCCTAGTTGAACCAGTTTTTCCCGAATCACTTCTCCAGAACGGTCGCTCCCCTGCCCCGTGGCAAGGCTATCGGAGCAAACAAGAATTGCTGCTCGTCTGGCTGGACCTAGCGCAGCGTTGCGATCGGATTTGCCTCCTTTTTTCTCGATCAACTTAATCTGCTCGATGCTCACCCCCTTATCGATGGGTTTGAGCATGTCATAGACGGTCAAGGCCACCACAGATGCCGCATGCATGGCTTCTACCTCCACGCCCGTTTTGTAAATGGTATGGATCTCCACTTGGATGTGGAGTTCCAGCTCCCCAAGGGTGTAGGATACTGCAGTGTATTCGATCGGCAAGGGATGGCAATCGGGAATCATGTCTGCCGTACGCTTGGCCGCAAAAAGACCGGCCACACGGGCACATTCGAGCACATCTCCTTTGGGAACGGTTCGGTTACGGATCGCCTGAATCGTTTCTGGTTTGCTGACGCGCACAATGGCCTGGGCGATGGCCTTGCGCAGCGTGTTGGATTTATGGGTAATGGGAACCATGGATAAGCAGATTGAAAAAGAAAGTTAGGATTTCTTCTTCAATATTCGTGAAGCAAGCCTCCACATGTCTTCGGAAGGACTAGTCTTGCCTGGACTTTTTTCGTTCCTCGAGTAGCTTCTTGGTGACTTCGACATTGGTTCCATAAGCGGGATTTTTCTCCAAGCGATCCAAATACTTATCCAGGTAGCCTTGGGAGATTTCTGCGCTATCCCCATACTGTTTGCGCAGTTCTTCCAGCTTGCGGTGCAACTCTGCTACTACAGAAGCATAGGCTGGATCCTGGTACACATTGCGCAGTTCCTGGGGATCCTTGACCCGATCAATCAGTTCCCACTCGTCGGTATCGTAGTAGTAATGCACCAATTTGAATTCTTCGGTGACAATGGCATAATGCCGCTTCACCATGTGTACTGCAGGATACTCGTAGTAGTGGTAGTACACCGCATCGCGGGTCCAGGATTCGGCATTTCCCGTAAGCAGCGGAAGAAGGGACTCCCCCTGCATATCTGCTGGTGCGGAGATGCCCGCTGCATCCAAGAAGGTTTGGGCATAGTCTAGATTCTGAACCATCTCAGTGCTTTTGCTGCCAGGGGCAACTCTTCCTGGCCAAGCCACGAGCAGCGGGGTTTTGAAACTTTCATCGTAAACAAAGCGCTTGTCAAACCAGCCATGTTCTCCGAGGTAAAAGCCCTGATCCGAAGTGTACACGATCAGGGTGTTGTCCATCAGTTTGTTGGCTTCCAAGTAATCCAATACGCGACCCACATTCTCGTCTACCGCACGGATAGTACCCAGGTAATCCTGCATGTAGCGTTGGTAGCGCCACTGCATCTTTTCCTTGTCATCCATGCTTGGGAAGGATGCTTTTAAATCAGCATTTACTCGATCGTAGGAGCGGGTCCAATTGGCGAGCTGCTTGGGATTTAATCTCCCCACTTCGCGGGAAAAGGCTAGCGTATCCCAATTGGAAGTACCTGGTATCCCCAACTCCTGCATCACTTTTGGGTAAATCTTCGAATCCCCCGACCAGTTCATGTGCTTGAGCAGATTCATTTCCGCTTCCTTGGCGGCACGTCCACGACCGGAGTAGTCGTCAAAAAGCGTGGCTGGCTCGGGGAAGCTGCGCTGCGTAAATTCCTCCAAGTGTCGCTCCGCAGGAAGCCATTCCCGGTGAGGCGCCTTGTGTAGGTAAAATAGCAGGAAAGGATCGGTTGGATTTCGCTCCTTCTGCAGCCAGTCCAAGGTCATGTCGGTAATGATGTCCGTCACGTAGCCTTCTACGCGGATGTTGCCCTCATTTTTGGTAATAAAGTCCGGATTGTAGTAAGATCCTTGGCCGGGGAGAATTTTAAATTGATCAAATCCCTTGGGATTGTTGCCGAAGTGCAGCTTGCCAAACATGGCCGTTTGGTAGCCTGCCTCTTGAAAAAGTTGGGGAAAAGTAACGTTGGTGGTATCGAAAGGAAAGTCGTTGTCAATTTTACCGTTGAGGTGGGAGTGCTTACCGGTGAGAATGGTGGCCCGGCTGGGTGCACAGATGGAGTTGGTCACTGTGGCATTCGTAAAGAGCATGCCCATCTTGGCGATGCGGTCAATATTGGGAGTCTCGATAAGTCGATTGCTGTAGGCCGAGATGGCTTGGAAGGCATGGTCATCGGACATGATAAAGACGATGTTGGGACGGCTTGGGTCCGGGCTTGTTGCTGTCTGAGCCCAGGCTAGGCTACTGAGGAGGAAAAGGGCTAAAATGGACAGTATTTTCATATAGGCTATGAATAAATGAAAAAGGAGTTGAGATCCAATTCGACTCTAATTGACGCTATCCTTTTGGAACAGCTTCAACTTACAGAAAAAATAGAAATAATCCGAGAGTATTTACAGGAAGGGATAGGTAGGAGTTAGAAACGATAAAACATTGGTAGTGCTTGAAAAAATCTTCTTTCGGCAGGCTGGCCTACCTACTGAAGGCAGAACCTTTGCGTCTTGGCGTCTTTGCGCGAGTTATTTTTTTTGAACGTTCGTTACGAAAGACGATTTATTTCTTTTCGTCCGCCGCGGCGGACATGACGCAAAGAGGGATCCAATACCCTTTGCGCCTCCCCTACTTTGCGAGATTTTTTCTTGGCGTCTTTGCGTCCTGCCTGCGGTAGGCAGGCTTTGCGCGAGTTAATTTTTTCTTTTCGTCCGCCCCGGCGGACAAGCCGCAAAGAGGAATCGAAGGAAGGATTTAAAACTTCAACGCAGCAGTCAAGTAGAAAGTACGTCCATCGGCGGGCATGATCCCTGGTCCTGGGTAGCCGCCTGCTCTTCGTGTGAAATAGCGTGCATCGGTCAAGTTATTCACCCCAGCTTTGAGGGAATGCTGCTTCCAAAAGTTCCAACTGGCAGAAAGATCTTGCACCCTGTAGGCAGGAATTAATCCCACCGTAGCCGCTGCATTGGGGGCGAAGGTATTGGAAGCATCCGAGAATGCTTCACCAATATCGCTCAACTGCCAAGTCATGGAGAAGGTATCGTAGGTATAAGTCGCGCCAAATCGGTTGATCTTGCGTGGTGCATTTTCTACGCGGTTTCCTTCCAGGTTGCGAATTTGGACTTGTCCATTGCTCACCGTAGTCACTTCAAAATCCCCATAGGTAGCATCTACAAATGCCAAGGAAGCAAAGAGATGTAGGTAGCCCACTCGGGAACTCTCAAAGATCGCCGTGATGGGATCCACCTCCACATACCCTTCAAATCCGCGGCTGATGGAATTACCCAAGTTCGTTCGGTATTGGTAGATGCTCTTGTCAGGACGCTTCTGCGCGACCGTACCGATACGGTCGGCATAGTTCAAGTGAAAATAGCTCAAGTCAAACTGCAATGCTGGTGTCCAGGACCCGCGGTATCCTAGATCAAAATTATACCCCTTGGAATCGGTCAAGTTGGGGTCGATGAGGTCCGTCGTGGCGGGAGGCGTAAGATCCGAAATCAATACCGGGCGATAGGCCTGGGACAGGTTGGCGTAAAACTCAGAGGTTTTGGTCACATGGTATTCTGCACCCACGCCGAATAGGGCAAAAGAACGGGTTCTTGTGATGGGATCTAGGAATTGCGGCACACCATTGACCCGGTTAAACTGCCCCTGCATCGTAGACTGAATCTGCTCAAGGCGAACCCCACCGGTAACCAAAAATTTGTCTGAGAAGCGCAGTACTTGTTCCACAAAAGCGGCCAAATTGGTATTCGAAAAATCCAGGTCTCGGGCAAAGGGTCCTGCTGCCACGCTGTAATCCAGGTCCGAGCCCTTGGTACCTAGACCAAGCTGCTTCCGGTCGATGTGCCCATTGAAATAACGAAGGCCTCCGACAAGGGACTGCTCCCGGCCAAATAAGGTGTAGGAGGAACTGAGTCGAACTTCTGATCCGTAAGTGGTGTAATAATCTCGGTCCACCTGACGGTTGCCCAAATCGTCTTCCACGTTGATCGGGCGCATGAAGCCCACACTATTGCGCTCCGCAAAAGTGCCAAAAGCTTTCCAGCTGATCTTCGTTTTGGGAGAAACAAGATACTCGGCAGTAAGAGCAGGAATGTACCATGGCGTACTAAACCAGTTGCGGGCACGCGTACTCTGCTGAGGATCTACTTCAAACTGTGCATCCGTCAAGCCTCCTGGCTGCTGGGTATCCGCAGTCATGTAGGTCATTTCCATTCCCAGTTTCAGACGGTTGCTTGCTGCATAGTTGACCTCTGCATGGGTATGGTGCGTTTCAAATGCCCCATTTTCTCTCCATCCTTTGCCTACACGACGCTGGTAATAGGCGGTGTAGTTCCATTTTCCCTCGGTACCACCAATGTACGTGAAGGAACTAAATAGCCCATTGCTTCCTACGGTATTGACCGTCTCAGAGGTAAAGCGGGTAGAGGGGTCTGGCTTGCGAAGTACAAAGTTCATCAATCCTCCAAACTGCGATCCGTACTGCAAGGAAGAAGCCCCACGCACTATCTCGATTTGCTCCACCACTTCCATCGGAGGGGTAAAATACGCCTCTGGGTAACCCATGGGGTCTGGCGTGATGTCGTAGCCGTTCATGCGTACATTAAACTCCCAAGAGCGGTTGGGATTGAGTCCTCGGCTGGCCACGCCGAGTTGCACGCCCGAACCGTCATTTTCCCAGATACTGATGCCGGGTGTCTTTGCAAAAATCTGGCGGCTATTGTTCATGGCCAAGTTGGCATTCAACTCGCCGATGCGGATTACCTCATTCTTTTTTCCGGCATTGATGCGGTAGTCCTGCACTTCAGGAAGGTGACCTTGTCCTAGGATCCCACGACTTGCGCTGATGCTAAATTCCCCGAGTTCAACCGCGGATTCCTGCAGCACCACATGGATTTCTTGTTGGGTACCTGCTTCTAGGACCAACTCTCGGCTAAAGGGTTGAAATCCTAGATGGCTGACCACTAGCTGATACTTCCCAGCCGGAATATCTTTTAAAATGTAATTTCCTGATTGATCGGATTGTACTCCTCTGACAGTTCCTTGAAGGGATACCGATACGCCAGCGAGTGGCTGCTGTTTTTGATCTACAATGGTGCCAAGTATCGCATTTTTCTGTGCGAAGCTACTCACAGAGAGCAGTGTAAGAAGGATTAGGAAAAAGAAAGAGCGAACCATCTCAGTATTTTTATTTAGACCTATTATAAATAACAATACAAACATAGTTCAGAGAGAAACGTGAGTCAATTTTTATTTAGACTTTTTCTAATTAAAGATTTTTATAGAAGTCAAAAAAATTCAATTTCAACCTAAAAGATCTCCAAAATCGAATTGGAGCCTAATTTTAGTACCTAGGTCCTCCACTCCCGACTGAACCAAAAACAAGTATTTTCTTGATTTTACACCCTATTCCCTGTAGCTTATCTCAAAATGTATCGGATGCATCTCCGTCTTTGTTGTTTCCTCTTCTTCTTTTTTGTCCAGGTAGCTCTTGTGGCCCAAGAGAAAGTGACGGTTTTCCAAAGCGGACAAGAAGGACATGCCAGTTACCGCATTCCTGCCATCATCCAACTACCAAATGGCGATCTGCTTGCCTTTGCCGAAGGACGGGTGCAGGGAAGTGCCGATTTTGGGGATATCAATCTGGTCATGAAGCGTAGTCAAGACCGAGGTCAAACTTGGTCTTCCTTACATACCTTGGTGGATTACAATGACCTTCAAGCAGGCAATCCTGCCCCAGTAGTGGACCTGTTGCATCCTAACTATCCGGAAGGCGTGATTTTTCTTTTTTACAATACAGGCAATAACTCAGAAGCTGAGGTCCGTAAAAATAAAGGACTACGCGAAGTATGGGTCATCCAATCGGTAGACTTGGGAAAATCCTGGTCTTCCCCAGAAAATATCACGCAACAGGTACACAAACCAAATTACGCTCTAGCCAACTCGAACTACACCAATCCATCGGATTGGCGCAGCTATGCGAATACCCCAGGACATGCGGTACAAATTACAGAAGGGAAGTTTAAAGGAAGACTATTTGTACCAGCAAACCACTCAGAAGGGGATCCTCAGGAAAATTTCAGGGAATACCGAGCCCATGGATTTTATTCGGATGACCACGGAAAAAGCTACCAACTTGCTGAATCCTTAAAATTCCCTGGTTCCAACGAGGCGACTGCAGCACCCCTTAGTCAAAACCGACTACTTATGAGTGTACGCAACCAGGAAGGAACGGTGAGGCAGCGTATCCTCGCCTATTCCTCGGATGGAGGAGCCACCTGGGAAGAGGAATATTTTGAGCCCGAGTTGCCCGATCCAGTTTGCCAAGGATCACTCTTGTCCATAGGTATCGAAAAAGGGAAAACCCTGCTCGCGCATGCGAATGCAGCAGATCCCCAGGATCGGAATCACCTGACCGTTAAAATCTCTCGGGACGAAGGCAAAACCTGGCCCCAGTCCATCCCCATAGATTCCACTTCAGAGTCCAAGAAATCTTCCTGGACCGCCTATTCCGATTTGGTCCTTCTTGACCGCGATACCCTCGGCATTCTTTACGAGCGAGATAACTACCAAGAGATTGTTTTTTATCCATTTAGATGGAACTAAAGAAGACTCGAGTTAATGTCTCGAGTCTTTTTTAGGTTCTCATCAATAAAAAAATCTGTTTACTTCAATTTCTTGATTCCCTTCGCTTCCTCCTTGCTTAC
>CANGZP010000007.1 GCA_947458475.1 Cyclobacteriaceae bacterium
GGAGTCAAACATGGTCAATCGACGGTAAGGTCCAGCAAAATCTATTTGCTTGCCTCCCACAGTCACTTGAGTGACTCCATGTATGGTCTGGGTTACTTTTTCTAGCAACTGCTCCACCATCTCCATCATCCAGATGTAGTCTTTATAGGCTACATAGATCTCCATGGAGGTAAATTCTGGGTTGTGCGTTCGGTCCATACCCTCGTTGCGGAACATCTTGCCAAACTCATACACCCCATCAAATCCACCCACAATCAATCGCTTCAGGTAGAGTTCGTTGGCAATCCTCAAGAATAGAGGCATGTCCAGCGTGTTGTGATGGGTCTGGAAAGGACGAGCTGCAGCTCCACCATGAACGGCCTGAAGAATGGGCGTTTCCACTTCCAACCAGCCATGGTCGTCAAAGTAGCGACGCATGTTGGAGATAATCTTGGAGCGAGTCACAAATGTGTTCTTCACCTCAGGGTTTACCGTAAGGTCCACATAGCGCTGTCTATAGCGCTGTTCTGGATCGGTAAATCCGTCGAAAACGGTTCCATCCTCGTCTCTTTTTACGATTGGAAGCGGCTTTACCGCTTTTGATAGGACCGTAAGTTTGGTCACATGCAAGGAGATTTCCCCTGTTTGGGTAGTGAAGATGTATCCTGTGACACCGATAAAATCACCAATTCCTAAGAGCTTTTTGAAAACGGTATTGTAAAACTCTGGATTTGCATCGGTAGAAATATCATCTCTACGAACATAGATCTGTAGCCTGCCTGTGGAATCTTGAATCTCAGCGAAGGATGCCGATCCCATAATTCTTCGGCTCATCAAGCGCCCTGCTATGGAGATATCCTTGTAATCCGTTTTACTATTTTCATAGTTCTTGTGGATATCCTCCGCAGTGGCATTGATTACAAAAGACTCCGCAGGATACGGATTGATGCCTAAGGAATAGAGCTCCTCTCGGTCTTTTCTTCGTTCCAGTTCCTGTTCGCTTAAAAGTTGCATGAGATTATCAGTTCTAATTTTTCGTAATTATTCTACAGTTATTTCAGTCTTCTACGGGTCATTTCTTTGCGAACCAGTTCAAACTCCCGGCTGCTTTGACCTGCGATAGAAGAGTTTTCGGATGCACGTCTACTCAGGTAGGGCATCACTTTCTCTACGGGTCCATAAGGCACGTATTTCACTACCCGATACCCCGATTTGGCTAAATTATAGGAAATGGAATCACTCATTCCGTAAAGTTGCGAGAAAAACACCAACTCAGAGTCAGCAGCAATGCCGTGAAGCTCCATCAGTTCGGTGAGTGCCACACTACTCTTTTCATTGTGCGTCGCACAGACGAGGTGAATGTGATTTTCAACCGAATAGCGAATTGCTGCATCGTAGTCTTGATCCGTAGCCGCCTTGTTGGGCTGAATGGGATCTACATATCCTTCGGCTTGTGCTCTAGCTCTTTCTTTTTCCATGTAGGCACCGCGTACCGGCTTTGCTCCAAACAAGTAGCCTTGCTCTTGCGCAACTTGATACGCTTGTTTGAGACGCGCCAAGGAATCGTGACGATACATTTGGTAGGTATTGTAGACCACACAGCGACTGCTGTTGTATTTGGCCATGGCGGCGTAGGCAAGGTCGTCGATTACATTTTGAAACCAGCTCTCTTCCGCATCTACCAATATTTTTAGTCCCAGGTCATGTGCAGTCTTGCACAAGCGATCTACTCGGCCTTCTAGACGAGCAAAAGCCTCTTGCTCAGCAGGAGTTAGGGCTTGATTTGCTTGGATTTTTTCTAAAATCCGATAATCTCCAAGGCCGGTCACCTTAAACACTCCAAATGGCATGTATTCCGTCTTGGCAGATTCTACCAAGGTTTGATAGATTTCTTCTGTAGTGGCTTCAAAGCTTGCCTCATCTCCTTTTCCCTCTACTGAAAGGTCCAAAATAGAATGGACACCATATTTTGCGAGTTGGCGACAAGCCAAAACACTTTCAGCAATCGTTTCTCCTCCACAAAAATGCCCAAACATGGTTTTTTTCATGATGCCTTTTACTGGCAGGTGCAATTGAAACGCCAAATTTGCCAGCTTGATCCCAATGCTAGAAACCAAGTTATTATTGAGAGTGGCAAAAATCAGATACATCTTTCGGAGTTCTGCATTACTCTTGGAAGCAAAGGCTACTTCCAGATTCTCAAAAGAAATAGTGGGTTTGACGGGCATAGCGCGCATTTATGGGGGCAAAGATAGTAGAAAAACAGAGTCACTTGGGTTTTGTTTGGGATTTAGCTGAGGGAAAAAGATTGGATTTTTCTTAGTTGAGGAAACTTTGAATGCTTCTTGGTGGTTTTTTGAGCATGAACCCAGGTATACAGCAACTTTTTCCATTCTTAGAAAACTCCCCATCGACTGCTCCTTTCATCATTGCAGGGCCCTGCAGTGTGGAAACTCCCGAGCAGCTCGAGTCTACCGTAAGCCAGTTGGCCGGTAATGGCATATCGCTCATCCGAGCGGGAGTATGGAAACCACGAACACGCCCCAATGGATTTGAAGGTCTAGGAAGCCTTGCTTTGCCTTGGCTTCAGGAGACCAAGAAAAAAAATAAGGTGAAAATAGCGGTGGAAGTGGCTACAGCATACCATGTAGAAGAAGCCCTTCGAGCAGAAATAGATGTGCTTTGGATTGGAGCTCGCTCTACGGTAAATCCATTTACTGTAACTGAAATCGCAGAAAGTCTCCGAGGAGTTGACATCCCAGTTTTAGTCAAAAACCCCATTAATCCAGATTTAGGACTTTGGCTAGGTGCCTTTGAGCGGCTGGAACAAGTGGGTTTGAATCGACTGGGTGCAGTTCACCGTGGATTCTCAAACTTCAGAGATACCCTCCACCGAAATAGCCCCATGTGGGAATTGCCCATTGAATTTAGAACCCTCCGACCTGAACTCGTCCTCATCAATGATCCTAGCCATATTTCTGGGAAGCGAGCCTTGGTAAAGGGCATTGCGCAGCATGCATTGGACTTGAACTTTGATGGCTTGATGATCGAATCACATGTGAATCCCGATCAAGCATGGACCGATGCGGCGCAGCAACTGACCCCTGGAGACTTGAAGAAACTGATGGACGAACTGATCATAAGAAATGAACGATTCGAAGGTAGAGTGTCTTCTAATATTTTGGAAGACATTCGACAGCAAATCGACGAAGTAGACCGAGGCTTGCTTGAAGTATTGAGTAGACGCATGCATTTGGTTGAAAAAATAGGGTCCTACAAAAAGCAAAACAATGTAGCCGCATTCCAATTGGAGAGGTGGCAGGAAATTCTTTCTAGCCGCCCAAATTGGGCGAAAGCCTTCCAATTGAATCCCGAGGTGGTAACAGAATTATTTCGAATCATTCATCAAGAATCCATTCGAAAGCAAACTGAACTTTTAGACGAATCAAAAGACTAGGAATGTAAATGGGGTAATCTCGGACAACGACTTATTCATTTTCCCTTAAAAAAAATATATATAAACTATTATTTCAAATTATAGCTTTTTGAAAAAATATTATTCTGTTTTAGACAAATACTGGTTTCAGAATTGAAATATTGTAAAAGTTATAGCCAGTTTATTAGGGAAATGACAATTTATTGCAGAAAAAATAATTTTGCTTTTAAAAAATAGCCGATTACATTTACGACATGTTCATCACAGCCGCAATCTATTTTAGCTTCTTTTACTTTTACTTTCGACAGAAGAATCGAATCGGAGCTGTGTATTGTCTAGCCAAAAACTAAAAACACATAACAACAGAAAGCCCGATTCGAAAGAGTCGGGCTTTTTTTATTTAACCGTAGTACTATGAAGCCGCACAAGCAAATTAAAGACTGGGGACTTGGTCTCAGCAACCCAATGATCATCGGAGGCCCCTGCTCAGCAGAAACCCCAGAACAGATTGCACAAATCTGTTCCGAGATGAAGGAAAATCAAATCATTCCTCAGGTATTTAGAGCAGGCATTTGGAAGCCCCGCACACGACCAGGATCTTTTGAAGGGGTTGGCGAGGAAGGACTGAAGTGGTTGGAGATTGTTCGAGAGGAGCTCCATATTCCAGTTACCGTAGAAGTAGGTAATGCCGCCCATGTGGAAATGGCGCTCAAAAACAACATCGAAATTTTATGGATTGGGGCGCGTACAACGGTTAACCCATTTGCAGTGCAGGAAATTGCAGAGGCCCTGCGTGGCGTAGACATTCCGGTGATGATCAAAAACCCAATGAATCCAGACTTGGAGCTTTGGATGGGTGCGCTTGAACGCATGTATGCCGTGGGCATCACCAAGCTAGCAGCCATCCACCGGGGCTTCTCGGATGCTTACGACAAGCGTTACCGCAACAAGCCCAACTGGTCTATGCCCATTCACTTGAAGCGCGAGTGGACGGGGATGGAAGTAATCAACGATCCTTCGCACATTGTAGGTCGAAGAGACGGCTTGCTGGAGGTAGCCCAAAGCGCGATGAACTTTGGTTTGGATGGCTTAATGATCGAAACACACCACGATCCCGATAAGGCCTGGTCAGATGCCAAGCAGCAAGTGACCCCGAGCAGACTGAAAGAAATGATCGATTCAATCGACTTCAAACAGCCTTTGGATCTTGCACAAGGTGACGAAAAATTACTTGATCTTCGACGTGCAATAGACCACTTAGACGATCAGCTTTTGGATATTTTACAAGAACGATTTTTGATTGTGGACCAGGTTGGGGCTTACAAGCGAGCCCGCCACCTGACTGTATTTCAATCGGACAGATGGCAAGAGGTGATGGACTCCAGAACTCAAAAAGGAGTCAAAAAACAGTTGAGCGAAAAATTCATGAAAGAACTGCTCTACTGCATCCATGAAGAATCTGTAAAGCGTCAAGAAAAACAACTTCGCGAAGCTTAAGAATTAACCATTCATCAGCAAGACCCCATCCACTAGTCTAGGGTTAGTAGGAAGGTTTGCTAACTTTACCTCCTAGACCTAATGATCTGTGGAAACCGTACTCTTCACAACTGACATCCAACATACCCTCGCAGAGGAACTTCAAGCACGAAGCTATTCCAAAGTAGTGGTGCTCACGGATGTAAACACCCGCGAGCATTGCTTACCCTTGATTCAGGATGCTTTACCTTCAGACGCTGTACTAATTACAGTCCCTGCAGGGGAGCAGCACAAAACCTTGGAAACTTGCTCCAGCATTTGGACAGCGATGACCGAAGCGGTACTCGATCGGCATGCGCTAGTCATCAATTTAGGTGGTGGGGTGATTGGAGATATGGGTGGATTTTGCGCGAGTGTCTACAAAAGAGGAATTCCATTTTTGACCATACCCACAACCCTGCTTTCTCAAGTAGATGCGAGTGTCGGCGGGAAACTAGGGATAGACTTCATGGGTTTTAAAAACCACCTGGGAGTATTTCAACTTCCTGAAAAAGTCCTAATTGATCCAATCTTCCTTGCTACCCTCCCACAACGTGAGTTACGCTCTGGCTATGCCGAGGTAATCAAACATGGACTAATTCGAGATATTACTTTCTTTAGAACCCTACCTTCAAAAGACTGGGAGCAACAAGACTGGACTCGGGTGATTCGGCATTCCGTAGGAGTTAAAAAAGCAGTAGTGGAGGTAGATCCCAAAGAAGCTGGCCTTCGAAAAATCCTCAATTTTGGACATACCATCGGACATGCGGTAGAGTCCTTTTACCTCAATAGCCCCAATCCCTTGCTCCATGGTGAGGCCATCGCAGTTGGGATGATCGCGGAAGGATTTTTATCTTTTGAGAAAATAGGATTCAGCTTTGAGGAGCTAAAGGAGCTCAGCAGCAAGCTACTCCAGGTATTTGGCAAAGTGACTTTGAATACCAGCGACCTAGATGCAATTTTGGACCTATGCGCCCAAGACAAAAAAAACGAAGGAAATACGCAGCTTTTCTCCCTTCTTCCCAGCCTTGGAGATTGCAGCTTTAATGTTCCTGTGACCCGAGAAGAGATCAAACATGCGATCCTCTACTACCAACAATTGCCCTTGGCCTAATGGATTATCAAAAAATACAGCTCTTACAGCTTACCCAAAAAAACGAGTTCTCCCGGGTACACATCCCACTCCCCTCCTCCAAGAGCGAATCCAACCGTGCCTTGGTGATTGATGCCTTGACGGAAGGAAAAAACACGCTAAATAACCTGGCGGAGGCGCGTGACACCCAAACGATGATCCGCCTGTTGCAAACCAATCCGGCTGTTTTTGATGTATTGGATGCAGGCACTACGATGCGTTTTTTAACTGCTTATGCGGCAGTTACCAATCAACAAAAAGTAATGACAGGTACTCCTCGCATGTGCGAACGCCCCATCGGAATATTGGTGGACGCTTTGCGAAGCCTAGGTGCGGAGATCCATTACCTCGGTGTGGAAGGCTATCCCCCGCTTGCAGTCCAAGGATTGCGGGAGCAACTCACCCATCAAATCCGAATTCGTGGCGACGTATCCAGTCAATACATTTCGGCTCTCCTGATGATCGCTCCTGTATTGCCAAAAGGCTTGGAATTGGAACTTGAAGGCAAGGTTGGAAGCCGTACCTACATTGAAATGACCCTGCAGCTGATGGCCCAATTTGGAATCATCTCCAGCTGGGCAGGCGCTACGATAAAAATTGAACCGCAAGTTTACCAAAGCACCCAATTCACTGTGGAGAGCGATTGGTCAGGAGCGAGCTACTGGTTTAGCTTGTTGGCCTGTGCGGATGAAGGATCCTTTTTTCTAGAAGGCCTAAAAGCTCAAAGTCTCCAAGGAGATGCAGCCATTGTAGCGATCATGGGGCATTTGGGGATACGAAGCACCTTTCAAGAAGGGGGTTTACTACTCGAAAAGCAAGCCATAACTGGCCTCAAAGAATGGGATTTTACCCACTGCCCGGATTTGGCGCAGACCGTAGCGGTTACCTGTGCAATTTTGGGCCAAAACACTGTATTTACGGGGCTTGAAAGCCTGCGAATCAAGGAAACCGATCGAATCCATGCCTTACAGCAGGAATTGGCAAAGTTTAACGCTGAGTTACGGGAAATTGCAGCTGATACTTTTCAGGTAATCCCCTCGGTGACCATGCCAAGATTGGTACAAATTCATACCTACGATGACCACCGCATGGCCATGGCCTTTATGCCCTTGGTCACGAAAACCAAGGTACGGATTGAAGACCCAGAAGTAGTCAATAAATCCTATCCTAGTTTTTGGAAGCAGGTGGCCTTGACGGGCATTGCTCAAGAAACTTATACTCCAGGCATTTTATGAAAGTAGCAATTCAAGGAATTCCTGGTTCCTTCCACCACCAGGTTGCGCTGTTGAATTTTGGGAAAGAGGTCCAAGTTCTTCCTTTCTTGAGCTTCGAAGAGGTAGCCAAGTCAGTAGCCTCAGGCGCTGCGGAACTGGGCATCATGGCCATCGAAAACTCCATTGCAGGTGCGATTCTTCCAAATTACGATCTGATTGATCGCTACGATCTAGTGATTCATGAGGAATACTACTTGCCCATTTCCCATCAGTTGATGGCCTTGCCAGGGCAAACTATTGCCGACCTGACTGAGGTACGCTCCCATCCTATGGCGCTACTGCAGTGCAAGGCTTTCCTCTCGAAGCATCCACAAATCCAACTGATCGATGACCTAGACACTGCTTCGGTTGCCAAACGTATTCAGGAAGATAAACTCCGAGGAGTCGCTGCCATTGCCAGTGAGATCGCTGCTGAAACCTATGGATTAGAGATTCTAGCGCCACAGATTCAAACCGTAAAAGATAATTTCACCCGGTTTATCTTTCTAACAAAGGAGAAATCAAACCGAAGTGAAGCTGCCAACAAGGTTTCCTTCAAGATCACCATCCGGAATGAGGCGGGAGGATTGGCCAAGCTCCTGACGATGCTTGCAGACAAAAATCTGAATTTGAGTAAAATTCAATCCATCCCGGTGATGGATACTCCCTGGGATTATGCCTTTTTCATCGATGCAGAATTTGTAGCCGAGCAGTCCTACCAAGAAGCTGTAGACCAAATGAAACAGCACTTTGGAGAGTTGAAAATTTTCGGAGAATATACGAGCAGAAAAGGATGAAGGGATTTGCAAACAGGATTCAAGGGGTAGAGGAATACTATTTTTCCGCCAAACTGCGGGAAGTCAATCGCCTACTTGCTGAAGGAAAGCCAGTATTGAATTTAGGAATCGGCTCCCCCGATCTCGCACCCGATCGTAGCGTAATCGAAGCCTTAAAAAGCACCGCTGAAAACGAGCAGGCGCATGGCTATCAGGGCTATCAAGGTATTGCAGCCTTGCGCGCAGCCATGGCCAACTATTACCAACAAGCATTTGGGGTGCAGCTAGACCCCAATAGGGAGATTCTCCCTTTGATGGGTTCGAAGGAAGGAGTTTTTCAAGTTAGCATGGCCTTTTTGAATCCGGGAGATCAGGTTCTGATTCCTAATCCGGGCTATCCTACTTATTCGGCAGTCACCCAACTCCTTGGCGCAAGTCCTATTTATTACAGCTTGGATTTGAGCGAGCAGGGTCGACCTAACTTGGAGGAACTTGAACTACTGGACTTGAGTCGCGTCAAATTGATGTGGATCAATTACCCACACATGCCTACTGGAGCCCCTGGTTCAGAGATAGTTTTGGCAGAGCTAATTGCCTTTGCGCAGCGGAATGCCATTTTACTCGTGCATGACAATCCCTACAGCCATATTTTAAACTCCGCTCCTAAAAGCTTGCTAGCAGTACCAGGTGGCAAGGAGGTGGGCTTGGAACTCAACTCACTCAGTAAAACCTTCAATATCCCGGGCTGGCGCGTGGGCATGCTTTGCGGAAAATCGGAATGGGTGGAGGCTGCGCTAAAAGTCAAATCCAACATGGACTCAGGCATGTTTTTGGGACTTCAAAAAGGTGCAATTGCAGCCCTTTCACTCGAAAAAGGCTGGTTTGACCGACAAAATGAAATTTACGCTACCCGTCGAAAGCTAGTTTGGACGCTTGCTGATCAGTTGGGATTGACCTATGACCGCGAAGCTGCGGGACTTTTTGTCTGGTGCAAAATGCCAGAAGGAGCCTCTGCTGAGGAGTTGGTGGACCGGTTACTTTATGAAAAAAACATCTTTATTACACCAGGGAAAATTTTTGGATCTGAGGGAAATTCCTACGTCCGAATTTCTCTTTGCCTCCAAGAATTTAAAATTTTAGAAGCCATCAATCGCATCAAACCTACTTCCTAACATGAAAAAAATACACTTGATTGGATTGGGCCTCTTGGGAGGATCCTTTGCACTAGCTGCCAAACAAAAATTTTCCGAACTAGTACTTACGGGACAGGACACCAATCCGCAACACCTCCAAGATGCACTTGCATTGGGCATCATTTCGGAAGAGGTTTCCGGACCCGATGCCGATACAGATTTGGTGATTTTAGCTACTCCGGCCAATAGTCT
This sequence comes from Cyclobacteriaceae bacterium, assembly GCA_947458475.1. Lineage (GTDB taxonomy): Bacteria > Bacteroidota > Bacteroidia > Cytophagales > Cyclobacteriaceae > Algoriphagus. The sequence continues at coordinate 9,477 of CANGZP010000007.1, forward strand.
AGGGGATTTACTTCTGAAAACTCTGGATCAAATCGGTCCCAACACCTTAGTCTTTGATTTGGGATCCACCAAAGCCAAACTTTGCGCTATGGTGGCCTCACACCCCAAAAGATCCCAATACCTCGCGACCCACCCCATCGCAGGCACGGAGTATTCAGGCCCAAAAGCTGCTTCTGCAACTTTGCTAGATCGGAAAGTAATGATCTTATGTGAGCTGGAAAAGACAGACCTGCACCTGAAGGAAAAAGCCTATCGCCTCTTTGATGCGCTAAACTTGAAACTTCGGTTTATGAATCCCGAAGAACACGATCGGCATTTGGCTTATGTCTCCCATTTATCGCACTTGACTTCTTTTATGTTGGGAAAAACCGTCCTCCAAAAAATGGAAGACGAGAAGAATATTTTTGACATGGCAGGTTCTGGGTTCTCCTCAACCGTTCGCCTTGCCAAGTCAAGTCCAGACATGTGGGCCCCTATTTTTATTGAAAACAAGGAGAATATTTTAGCCTCTTTGGATGGATACATTGCGAATCTCAGCGCATTTCGTGAAAAAATCGCAGCTGGTGATGGTGAGGGGTTGAAAAAAGAAATGGAAGAAATCAACACCATTCGTGGGATTTTAGATTTCGGAAAGTAGGAATCCTTCTTGATACAGGTTCAAATTAGGTTTACTTAGGCGGTTAGGTTTGGAATAAAATCTTTTCCTAACTTGATCTACCTATCCTATTTAAAGCCATGCTACGTTATCTTTTAGTATTCCTAGTGCTAGCCTCCTTTCAAGCGGAAGCGCAAGAGTTATGGACCGCTGTAACTCCCAGTACTGCCGCCACTGCACGTCACGAAAGTTCATTTGTTGCCTCTGGCGGCAAATTGTATGCAGTTGGAGGTCGGGGAGTTCGTCCGGTCGAGGAATATGATCCCCAAACGAATACATGGGTGAAACTTGCAGATGCCCCGATGGAAATCCACCATTTTCAGGCAGTCTCTTTTCAAGATGAACTCTGGATTGTAGGAGCAATGACAGGCAAGTATCCGCATGAAACGCCCATTCCAAACATTTTAATTTTCAATCCCAAAACGAAAGCCTGGAGAGAGGGCCCAGCTTTGCCTAAAAACCGGGAAAGAGGTTCTGCAGGAGTAGTCGTTCATCAAAATAAAATCTACCTAGTGTGCGGGATTCAGGATGGACATTTTGATGGATTTGTACGCTGGTTTGATGAGCTAGACCCGAAGACAGGAACTTGGAAATCCCTACCAAGTGCACCCAGAGCCCGCGATCACGTCAGTGCAGCTCTGGTAGATGGCAAACTGTACCTAGCGGGTGGACGTACCTCCTATGCCAAGATTGGCAAGGTGCTCGAGCTAACCAACAAAGAAGTGGATGTTTATGATTTTAAGAAAGAAACCTGGTCCACTTTGGAAACCGAGCTCCCTACGCAGCGTGCCGGAAACTCCAATTTGGGCATTGGTCCCTATTTGGTGGTCATGAATGGAGAAAGCTCCGCTCAAGGAACTGCACATGCCGAAGTGGAAGTCCTCGATACGCGAACTACTACTTGGAGTAAACTTCCCAATCTACTACAGGGACGACACGGCACGGGTACGACCTTCTTGAATGGGAAAATATGGGTTCATGCCGGTTCCGCCAATCGTGGGGGTGGCCCGGAACTTTCCACGATGGAAGTGCTCGAATGGAAAAAATAAGCAGGCCTGAGGAGCAGCATAGGCTTTTAGGTTCAATTTTTCTTTAATTTCCAACCGTAAAAACCAGTTTAAGTGACCCCAACCCCAACTGCATCGTCTAGCACTGAAGAAAAGCTCCCTCGAAATCTTGGACTTTGGGGGATTTGGATGCTGGTAGTCAATGGCTTGATTGGAGCTGGAATTTTTGGCTTACCTAGTGGTGCTGCAGCCTTGGCTGGAGAGTACAGCGTACTCGTTTATGCGTTTTGCGCGCTCTTAATCCTACCCATTATTTTGTGTTTTGCCGAACTGGGAAGTTATTTTCGAGGTACGGGTGGGCCCATTCGGTACGGCACCTTGGCATTTGGCCCCTTTGTAGGATTTCAAGGAGGCTGGCTGTATTACTTGGCACGTTTGATTTCCTTCTCAGCCAACACGGTGTTGCTCACCGATTCCATCGCTTATTTTATTGCAGGGGCAGGTACAGGCACGGGGAGGATTATTTCTTTAGCAGTCATTTGCATAGGCTTGAGTGTGATTAATGTTCTTGGGTCGGTGGAATCGATCCGCTCCATGACCTTATTTACGGTGATTAAGTTTGCAGTATTGATTCTCCTTCCGCTTGGAGGATTTATTCTTTTGGGTTCGGAGGTCATCCCGAGTTTTGATAGCCCCATTCCTCCTTTAGCTGACTTGGGAGCTGCGGCCTTGCTATTAATCTATGCATTTGTTGGTTTTGAGGGAGCAGTAGTTCCTGCTGGCGAAGCCAAGCGCCCAGAGCGGGATATGCCCTTGGGATTATTGCTGGGATTGGCCGTAGTGGCTGTCTTGTACATGCTTATCCAATTGGTGTCGCAGGCTGCTGTCCCTGACCTTGCCAACTCCAAAACTCCCCTATTGGATGTTTCAGCAAGCCTTTTTGGTTCCACTGGAGCAATCCTCTTGATGGTAGGTGTTGCCGCTTCAGTCCTAGCCAACTTGGTTAGTTCAATGTTTTCCGCTACCCGAGTGACCTATGCCCTTTCCTTGGAAAAATCGTTGCCGCGCTGGTTTGGAGAGGTACATTCCCGGTATTTGACTCCGGCCAACTCAGTCATTTTTTTTGGAGTTGCTGCCTTTTTATTGGCTGCTTTTGGTTCGTTTACGGTATTGGCAGCGATGACCGTGTTGTCTCGCTTGTTTTTGTATGGCATGAGCTGTGCGGCCATACCCAAGCTCAGACCACAGTTTCGAGGAGAAGGACGATTTATCTTGAAAGGAGGCTATGCCATTCCTATTTTGGGAATTGCCGCTTGTGTGTGGCTTATGCTGCAGGTGAGTGAGCGGTCGATTTGGATGACCGCGATTTTTGTAGGTATCGGATCCTTGCTGTTCTGGATCGGAAAAAAGCAGGCCTAGTCCTTACACCTTGCATTTATCCAGTCTCTCGATTATAGTCGTTTATAAACGGTTTTAAGTGCTTATCACCCGATTTTTGTTTTTACTTTTTTTCAAGTTTGGGACAGTAATTTTTCAATCTTTTTACAGCGGGTCAAGGCCTGCTTCACCTTAATTTTTATTTGTATGAACGCATTAAAAAACAAAGTTCAGCTCATTGGACACCTCGGCAGCAAGCTTGACTTAAAAAGCTTGGATTCTGGAAAATCAGTAGGCAATGTCAGCCTTGCTACCTCAGAAGTTTACAAAAATCAAAAAGGCGAACGCGTCGAAGAAACCATTTGGCACAACTTGGTAGTTTGGGACAAGACTGCCGAAAACCTTGCCAAATTTACCGACAAGGGTTCAGAAATAGCAGTAGAAGGCAAATTAACCAACCGAAGCTATACCGACAAAAACGGGGACAAGAAAATGGTGACCGAAATCGTAGTCAATGAATTTCTCCTTCTAGATAAAAAAGTAAAAGAAGGATAGGATGGATCCATAGGGATTAGGGCAGTGAACTTGAAGGGATTAAAACCCCTTCAAGTCAACTAGCATAGTGGATCACAGCTTAAGAGCCATGCAACAGTTGAGCCCTCTTTAACTGGAAATGAAAGCTTTTTATGCAACCCTAGTTAATTGCCTTTTTCCCCAAGGACCCAAGGTAGCGCTTGCGCGGCCTTGGCTTCTGGGTACTCCAGTCCCAACAAGCGGAAAATAGTGCGCGGAAGCATGGCAGAATGCCATTGCCCTTCCTGCTTAATTTCTCCTAAGGCTGGCGTATCTGGACCGATGGCCATCAGCCAAACCTGCCCTGCTCCTGGGACATCAGCACCGTGGCTCTTCCAACTTTCTTTGCTCGTACCACGGCCATGGTCAACCGTGATGAGCATCGTAGTTTTACCTTGGTAAAAAGGATCCGCCTGCAAGGTTTCCCAGATTTCCTTCAAATAAGCATCCGTCTGCTTTGCAGATCTCAGGTATTCGTCATATTCCCCATCATGGGCCCAATCGTCCGTTTCGCCATAGGCAAGGTAAAGGATCCGTGGCTTCCGATTTTTGAGCGCTTCCAATGCATAGTGGTGGGTAAATGGGTCCAAGCGAACGGATCCCCAGGGTCCGCGAATTTCCTCTTGCAAGCGGTTGAGGAGTTTTTCTGATTCTGATAGTGAATTCCCTTTTGCTGGTACAAAGCCAGAATTCACAGGAATACCACTTCGGGTTTCGTTGATGATAAAAGGGAACACATCCCAACCGCCTACAGCTAGGACCTGGTTTCGGTAAGCAGGCAGCTCATTCAAGTGTTCTAGAAAAGTCTTGTTGGGGTTGTTTACCTTGTCATTGGATCGGATGTGAGCATCGTCAGCACTTCCGGTGAGCAACTCATTGTACCCTGGATACGAAAACCAGAGTTTATTCTGGGTGTCCACTTTGGCACCAAAGGATCGGTTTCCATACACTTGCCCTTGTTGGGCAAGCGTGCCCCAAACGAATGGAAAAAGTTTTGTTCTACGAACCAGGGGATCGGCATGCCAAAAATCATCCAGCAAGGAGCCCGATTTTTCTACCATTCCTGTGTCATCCACCAGCAAGGAGTCAGCACCACGAAACAATTCTTGCCAGCGTAGCCCATCTAGGGTTACGAGCACCACATGCTCTGTTTTGGTGGTTTTGGATTGGGCAAAAAGCTCCAAAGAAAAAAGCATTAGCCCTAACAAAATGAATTTGAATGGATTCATAAATAGCAATGAATTAGTTGGTAACCTAAAAATGAATTTGGAAATGAAATATAGGAATTTTCAGCGCAGCCTAAGTCCTGCTTCTCATGAGGAATGCTGGATTATTCTCCTTTGATCCTTATTCTTCAAAAAAAGACTTTTCCAAAACGCCATGGGGAATCGCCTCCCACAAGCTCCTTACTTCTCTAAGGAATAGACGCGCAAATTTGCTCGCTCCACAAATCCCAACCGTTGGTACAATCGGTAAGCGGGTAGGTTGTCGGGATAGAGTTGGAGGTAAGGAATTTGACCTTGTTGTTGAATATAGTTGAGTACATAAGGCAATACTCGTAGGGCCAATCCCTGCCCCACAAAATCGGGATGGGTACATACTGCACTCACCTCAGTATAAGGACCTGCCGCCAGTCGGGTTCCTGCCATGGAAACCAGCCTTCCATCCACAAAAAAGCCGAAATACCCTCCAAAATCAATCGTATTTTCTAAAAATGGCCCAGGCTTGGCCAACTGGGTTAATGCCAGCATATCAGGGACATCTGCTGCAGCAAGTGCCCGAATGGATGCATCCAGAGATAAATTGATGGAAGGTTTTTCGAAAACCATTTGCAACAGGGCATTGTCATTGCGCACTTTCCATTTGGCATCCAGATCCAAATATCCCGGGGGAAATACAATCACCCGCATGCCCGAATCCATCGCTTCATACAACTGATTCAAGTGTTCGGTGTCGTAAAGGGGAATTCCTGCAAAAAAACCAATCCTTCGATCTATAAATCGCACGACTCCATCGCCATAGGCAAAGGAAGCGGAGCCTGAATTTAAAGCAGTCCAAATGGGATTATCTAAAGGATGTTGCATGCTTGAAATGGAGAATCAAATTCGATTAAAAAGCCAACTTACTAAAGAAACCCGAGCTGATTAGCTTCTATTGAAATTTTTAAGGAGCTCAAGACCTCTTTTACAGCAAATTAAATCCTCCTTTTATTAGCACTACAACGGTAGAATCTAAAGCCGACTCGGTCGAAATTGCTCGGTAATGCTTGCCTTTTGCTCCTGGAGTTACCTTGATCTTTTGTAAGGTAAAGGCGCCAGCACTTTTTGATTTCTGAACCAATATGTAATGGTCCTTCCCTACTTCAATAATCGATTCTTCAGGGACAGCCAAAGACCGCTGGGGATCCAACTGAATGCGTGCTTGCAAAAACATGCCTGGAGTCAATTTCGCTTCCTCCTTTTCATCCAGCAGGTCTGCATGCACGTTGATCTGTCGCTGGGCATTGATGGACTTGCCCACAACTTTTATCTTTGCCTTGAGCACCTCATTCGGACTATCTGGGCTTGTAAATTCGACTACTTGACCAATATGAACCTTGCTCGCGTCCTTTTCAAAAAGAACCAACTCCACATGTATGTGTTCCTTGCTCATCAAGGTAAGCGCCTTTGCCGCAGGTGGCAAAAATTGACCTGGAACCGCCAGCACCTCTTCCACAAATCCTGAGATCGGCGAGGGAACTGAAATTTTACTCCGCATGGTAGCTGGTGTCAACCCATCTGCATTGATCCCAAGCATCGCCAATTGCTTTTTTAAACTCTGTGCTTTTGCTGAGGCCGCATCGTAGTCAGCAGCAGCTTTTAGAAAATTTTTCTGTGCTGAGATCTGCTCTTGCGCCAAGGTCTTCTGCCTTTCCCATTCCGCTTTGAGGTAAGCCAACTGGCTATTTATCTCTAAAAAATCTTGTTGCAAACGAAGAAAATCAGGATTCTCCAGCGTAAACAAGACTTCTCCCTTTCGAACTTCTTGTCCTTCGATCAACTTCAAATCTTGAACATATCCCCCAAAGTAGGTGGTGATCTCTCGCATCCCTTCTACTGGAATTTGCACAGTTCCCTGAACTTGAATTTCCTCAGAAAAATCGCCCGTATGTACTGGGCCCCACTCCATCTTCATGGTTTTGAATTGCTCTTCGGTTAGCTCTATTTCTGTGGTTTGTTCGGGCGCTTCGCTGACCTCAATCCCTCCGTCTGAAGAATCGTTTTTTGAACAGGAAGCAAGCAAAAACAACCCAAAAATTAGCCCTGCTGAAAAGAATATATTTCTAGATTTCATGAGATAGTGAAGTAAATAAGTTCGAGTTGATTGAGTAAATAATCCCGCTTGGCCTGTAGGTACTGCAGGTCTAGGGATTGAGAATTTTCGATAAGTTGTACGTACTGGATAAAATCAATTTCTCCTTCAGCAAAGGAGCGAATTGCCTGCTCACGCAACTGTTCACTCAATTGCTTTCCTTCCGTCTCGTAGTACTGAATGACGGACAGCTGCTGGGCTAAAGTAGATTGAAGTGCGCGAGATTGACTTTCTAAGCGAGATTGAAAATTGACTGCCTCCAACTCCAGTTGCTGCTGCACGCTTTTGCTAGATTTCACCTTGGCAGATTGGGCACCGAAAAATAGCGGGATACCGAGCCCCACTTCGAAACCAGGATAAATTTTTGAGCCAGCAGCAAGGTTTGTCCCTCGGAATAAATTGACCTTTACATCAGGTAGAAATGCCTGTTGCTCTACTCTAGTTTGGAACAATGCCTGTTGCTTGCCAGCCTCATACCAGGAAATACCGGGATGTCCCTCCTGAGAATTCACATCGGCTAAAATCACAGGTTTGGAGGAAATAGTGAGCTCACCCTCACCCTCACCCTCCCACTGGATCAGGCTGGCCAATTGAATCAAGGCCTTCTTCTTTTCACTTTGAGCCTCCGATTTACGAAGACCTATTTCTTTTTGTTTACTCTCGGCCGTCAGCTTTTCAAGCAGCGTAGCATCGCCTGTTTCTAATCGCCTTGAAGCCGCTCGAGCAAAAGAAACAAACAGACTATCTAGATAGTCAAACCTTTTCTCCAATTCCATCCAATACTGGGCCTGAACATATAAGCTGCTTACTTCCTTCTTTAGCGCACGCACATCCAGCTCTAGCCGGGCTTCTTCCTGCCGCTGGCCTGCTTTTAAATAATTCTTTTGGGTAGCATAGACACTGGGGAATTCAAGACCTTGACGGATGCCCCAAACTCGGTTGAACACCCCGTTTTCGGCAATGTCGTTTTGATCCTGCGCATGGTACACTTCCGTTCGCCCCAGATTCCAGGCTGTACCAGTCATGGCCTGAACCGACTCTAGTCGCTTTTGGGAGGCCTGTAAGCGTGGGTTTTGCTTTTCAGCACGGGTAAGTGCTTCCTCTAAGGTCAATTCCTTGGTGTCCTGTGCCCAGGAAAAAGCAAGTGGAGCAAGTACAAACAAAAGAACCAAGGCTTCCTTTTTAGGAAGCGGAACGGTAGTGTTCGTTTTTCTAGAATTGAACAAGACATAAAGCACAGGAAGGACCACCAAGGTCAGTAGGGTGGCAGAAATAAGGCCGCCCACAACCACGGTAGCCAATGGACGCTGCACTTCTGCCCCTGCGGAACCAGATAGCGCCATCGGCAAGAAGCCTAAAGCTGCTGCCGAAGCAGTCAGGAGGACGGGACGCAAGCGCTCGGCAGCGCCTACAGTCACAAGTTCGCGTAGGGAAGTAAATCTAGAAGCCATGGATTTAAAGTGTTCAATCATCACAATGCCATTGAGAACCGCAATACCAAATAGGGCAATGAACCCAACTCCAGCAGAAATACTGAAAGGCATGTCCCGAAGCCAAAGCAAGACCACGCCTCCAATGGCGGAAAACGGAATCGCGGTGTAAATCATAAAGGCATCTCGAACGGAAGAAAAAGCGAAATACAACAGCACAAAAATCAAGATCAGTGCGATGGGCACAGCTATTAAGAGGCGATTTCTAGCCTGTTGCAAATTTTCAAATTGACCCCCATAATCCACTCGGTATCCCTCAGGAATGGTGATTTTGGTTTTCACAATCGCTTGAATGTCGTCTACTACGGACTGGAGGTCGCGATTTCGGACATTGACCCCTACCACCACTCTTCGTTGGGTATTGTCGCGCGAAATTTTTGCGGGTCCCTTGGTGTAACTGATTGTTGCCAATTCTGACAAGGGAATGCTTCCTCCCATGGGGAGTTGAATGGCAGCATTCTCGAGATGCTCAATATCTTTTCGATAGGGTTCATCAAAACGAACTACCAATTCAAATTGCTTTTCGCCCTCAAAGACCGTTCCTGCACTCAGCCCCGCGAATCCCATGGTCACGACCTGATTGATCGCCTCCACATTTAAACCATATTTGGCGATTTTGGCGCGGTCGTATTCGATTTTCATCTGGGGAAGCCCATCCACTTTCTCAAGAATAATATCTGCCGCTCCTTCTACTCCCTGGATGGCCGCTTCAATTTCTTCAGCAGTTTGCAGCAACACATCCAAGTCCTCTCCCACCACCTTGATGGCCAGATCGGCACGAACACCCGTAATCAACTCGTTGAAGCGCATCTCGATCGGCTGGGTAAATTCATAGTCCAGACCAGGAATAGCTTCCAATGCCTTTTTAAATTCCTCTGCCAACTCGTCTTTGGTCTCGACAGTGGTCCATTCGCTCGGAGGATGTAGCGTCACAATCACATCACTCTCCTCCATGGACATGGGATCCGTAGGGATCTCGGCCGCTCCGATACGCGTCACTACCTGCTTGACCTCAGGGAATTTCATCAGAATTCGCTCCATCTCAGTGATTGTCTCTACCGTATTGGTCAGGGTAGTACCTGTCTTTAGTACAGGCTGAATTACAAAATCTCCTTCATCTAAGGTGGGTACAAACTCCGATCCCATGCTTGAAAAAATCAAAATAACACCCACTAGAAGACTTCCTGCTCCGATCAAAACCGCTTTGCTGTGGTCCAAAGCCCAATGCAAAACCGGCTTATAGACTTGATTTAAAAAATGAAGTAATCGGACCGAAATGTTTTTGGGTCCTGGTACGCTGGACTTAAGAAAAATTGCAGAAACTACGGGTACATAGGTAAGCCCTAGGATCATCGCCCCGATCAAGGCAAAGCTAAACACCTCTGCCATGGGACGGAACATTTTGCCCTCCACCCCAGAAAGGGAGAGAATAGGAATGAAGACAATTATAATGATGATCTGCCCAAAAATCGCCGAATGCATCATCTTAGAAGATCCAGTGAATGAAATCTTATCTTTTTCTATCTGTTTATCTTGTTTAGAAAGCCCAACAAAAGCCGCCGAGGATTTGCTAAACTGAAAGGCAATGAACTCTACTATGATGACTGCGCCATCGATGATGATTCCAAAATCTATGGCACCCAAACTCATCAAGTTGGCATCAACACCAAACAAATACATCATGGACAAGGCAAACAACAAGCTCAAAGGAATGACAGAGGCCACCACTAGTCCCGAGCGGAAATTGCCGAGCAACAAGACCACCACAAATACCACGATGAGGCAGCCCAAAACAAGATTCTCCACGATGGTAAACGTCGTGCGGCCAATCAACTCAGACCGATCCAAAAATCCATTGATCACAATTCCTTCCGGAAGTGTGGTTTCCATTTCTGTAATTCTCGCCTTAACACGGTCAATGGTGCCTTTACTATCTGCTCCTTTGAGCATCATCACCTGTCCCAAGACTTTCTCTCCTTGGCCATTGGCGGTGATGGCCCCAAATCGATTGGCATGGCCAAACTTCACCTCGGCCAGGTCCCGAATGTAAATGGGGCTTCCATTGCGGAGCTCCACTACGATGTTTTCGATGTCCTCCAAACTCTTGACTTGACCTTCACCACGGATAAAAAAGCTCTCGTTGGTTTTTTCAATGTAGCTACCCCCAGCGATGGAATTGTTTTGCTGCAGCACGGCATAAACAGCCGCCAAGTCCACCTCCATCGCTTTGAGTCGCTCAGGATTGATGGCTACTTCGTATTCTTTCAGATAGCCACCCCAGGTATTGACTTCGATGACTCCTTCAATGCCAGAAAGGTTTCTTCTGACCACCCAGTCTTGGATAGTTCGCAGGTCGGTAATGCTGTACTGATCCTCGTAACCTGGCTTGACGTCGATGATGTATTGGTAGATTTCACCCAAACCTGTCGAGATGGGTCCCATGATGGGTTTACCAAAGCCCAAAGGGATGCGTTCCTCAGCAATTTTAAGCCGCTCTGCAATCAGTTGCCTCGGTAGGTAGGTGCCCATGTCCTCCTCAAAAACCAAGGTCACTACAGATAGACCAAACTTGGAAATGGATCGAATCTCCTTGATCCCCGGAAGATTGGCCATTTCTAGCTCGATGGGATAGGTGAGAAACTTTTCGACATCCTCGGTCGCTAAATTTCGAGAGGTCGTGATGACCTGCACCTGGTTGTTGGTCACGTCAGGAACTGCACCTATGGGCAGATTGGCTAAGGAATAAATTCCAAAACCAACCCATGCTGCAATAAACAGGGCAACTAAAAATTTATTGGAAATACTCCACTGTATGATCCGGTCAAGCATAAGTCCTAGGCTAGGGTAGTGTACAAAATTCCAATACCCCCCTTAGGACTAACTTAGTCCATTCTTAATTTTTCCTTAAGAAGTCTCGATGAAGTCCAAACGGAAGGTGCTCCCCTTCCCTTTTTCACTGCTTACCGACAAGCGGATGGAAGATTCTTGAGCCAATTTTTTGACGATCGCCAAACCCAAACCGGTACCCGGAATTCCATGGTCTAATGCTTCTTGAACCCTAAAAAAAGGATCGAAAATCTGCTCCAAGTACTCCGAAGCAATGCCCGTACCTGAATCCACTACTTCTATAAATGCCTCTCTTTCCTTGCCAACCCGAAGGATTACCTCCCCTCCAGGTTGGGAATACTTTACGGCATTCTCCAGGAGATTTTGCAAAATCATCTCCAAGGACTTCTCATTGGCGCACACGTAAATGGGAAGGCTCACCAAGGACTCAAATTTGATCTGCTGTGACTGCTCTGCAGAAATCGTGTCCGCCAATTCTTCCAGAAAAGTGATGAGTTCCACTTCCTCTTTCACCAAATTCTTGCCATTTTCCACCCGAGCCAAGGCCAGCAACTGGTCCAGCATGGCACTCATCCGGTCAATGCTCACCAAGGCAGTTTTTACTTTCGTCTCGTACTCTTCAGCCGATCTTGGCTTACGAATCAATACTTCTAAAGTTCCTCGCAAAACAGCTAGTGGGGTACGCAATTCGTGGGAAGCATCCGAAGTAAACTGCTTCTCTCGTTGCATGGCCTGTTCTAGACGTCCTAATAAACTATTGATAGCCCGAGTCAACTGCCCTATTTCGTCGTTGGTACCTGTTTCTGGAACACGCTCGTTTAGATTTTGCTGGGTGATCTGATTGGTCTTCCAACTAATTTTCTCCAAGGGCTCAATGCTCTTGCCAGCCAAGTAGCGCATGCTCAAGTAGAGCGAAACGAGGATCAAAGGATAGATCAACAGCAGTACATTTCGCAGATTGTCCAGAAGTTCACGGGAATCCTCAAATGACTTCGCCAATAACAAGTAGCCTTCTTGCTTTCCTTCGTTTAACAGTGGAATCTGACGCTGTCGCACCTCACGAGAACCGATTTTCTGGGTCCAGGCCTCTTCAGCTTTTGCTTTTTCGGGAGAAAAGGTGAGGTGATTTTCTCCCAAATTGGGAGATCGATCCATGGAATTCCCTTCCAAATCGACTATTTCGATGAAAATCGGGTTCAGTTGGAGTTGCGTATGCTCCATCTGCTTCCATTCATTCAGGTACAGAAAACGGATTTTGCCATCAACTAAAAAAATCTCCCCCTTGTGTTTATCCAGCTCTAGTTGGAGTTCCTGGTCAATGTTTCGAACTACGGTAAAGTTGGCCACCAAATAAATCAGGAGGAATACCAACGAGAAGATCAGGGCTGTGACCCAGGTCAATCTTCTTGCGATCCGCTCTTTGTAGGAGGTATTCATAAGTCTTTGGCCATGTAGCCTACCCCACGGATTGTTTGAATGTAGTCTTCCCCTTTCTTTAACTGGAGCTTTTTTCTCAAGGAATTGATAAATACATCAATGATGCCCGTGTTGTAGTCAAAATGAATGTCCCAGACACTTTCAATAATTCGGGTTCGTCTGCATACCTTATTTTTGTTGCGCACGAGGTACTCAAGGAGAGCAAATTCCTTTTGTGTCAACGGCACTTCCTTACCTTCCAAAAGAACCAAGTGTTTTTCTGGTTCCAAGACAATGGGGCCAAGGGTCAATTTTTCTTCAGTTTGTACCTGGTTACGCATCTGAACACGAATGCGTACCAGAAGCTCTTCAAAATGAAAGGGCTTTTTGATGTAATCATTCGCCCCATTTTGCAATCCAAAGACCGTTTCATCCACGGTATCCTTGGCCGTTAAAAAAATGATGGGGGTTGCCGGATACTCCTTGCGAAACAACCGCGTAAGTTCGATCCCACTCATGCCCGGCACCATCCAGTCTAGCAAGAGTAAATCGTAATTGCCAGAAAGGGCCAGTTCCAAGCCCACCTTCCCATTGTCTGCCACATCCACGGCAAAAGCTTCTTCTTCCAATCCCTGCTTTAAGAAATTGGAAATCCCTTGCTCATCTTCAACTACTAGGATTCTCATGCTGTAAATTTTCCCTATTTTTTGGAAAATTCACGATACCTACTCAAAAAAATCGAATCAATAAAAGTCCAATTGAAAAACTGTGGGAGCTTAGGTGCGGTTGGCTTTTAGCCTACTTCTGATTTTTTTTCTCCTTTAGGATCAAGCGTTTCCTAAAAGCTAGTTCTAGGTTTTTTGCTTAGCAAGGCTACAAAATACGCCCATTTCCATTTGCTCAAACTGTTTTCTTTTAGCAAATGTCCTGATTAAGATACCAGCCCTTCAACTGATTATTACTTTTTTTAATTCAATTATTATTTTTTCGTAGAATTACGAATTTTTCGTAGGATTATTAAAAACATAATTTTAGCTTAGCGTCATGGAAGAATTAACACAACATGAAGAGCGTATTATGCGGATTTTTTGGAAGGAAGAACGTGCATTGGTCAGAGTTGTATTGGAACAATTACCCGAACCCAAACCTCCCTACACGACGCTTGCTTCGTCCATCAAATTGCTGGAACGAAAAGGCTTTTTGGGACACAAAGCATACGGTACTACTAACGAGTATTTTCCTCTCATCACGCAGGGAGAATACAGTAAGAAAAGCATCAATAGAATGGTGAATCACTTCTTTGAGGGTTCAGTAGGTAATTTCCTCTCCTTTATGGTCAAAGAAAAAGACCTTTCTGAAAAGGAAATCAAAGAAATTCAAAAGTTGATTGATGATTATGAAAACTCAAAAACATGATGAATGATGTTTTAATTTATCTAGGGGAAGGAAGTATTTGCCTCGCTTTAACTGTTGGATTTTACAAAGCATTCTTTGAGAAACTGACTTTCTTTGAATGGAACAGGTCCATGCTACTCATATTATTAGCTGCTTCGGTTTTGATTCCCCTTTTCACAGTGAATGTTGCGCCAACTGCGGCAGTCCTCCCAGAAGTTCTATTGCCTGTATTTTGGGTAGGTGGCCAGATTGAGCAAGAATCAATAGTAAGTTCCAGGAACTTTTCATGGCAAGAGATTTTGTTTTTCGCTTACCTAATAGGAGTGATCATTGCTTCTTCAAAATTTGTCTGGGGAACGTTGAAATTATGGATTCAACTCAAATCAGCCACTCTTCAGGTGTATAATGGAAACAAATTGGTGGTTCATCCTCGCTTTGAACCCGCCTCTTTTTTTGGTTACATCATGCTCCCAAGCTTTGATCCAACTGACGCTGATCATCAGTTAATCCTAAAACATGAGTCCGTTCATTGCACCCAAAGGCATACATTGGATTTGATCTTGATTCAGTTGCTGAAAGTTTTTTTCTGGTTCAATCCTTTCATTTTTATGTATGAGCGATTAATCAGGGAAGTTCATGAGTTTCAGGCAGATCATTTCGTAACCAGATTTCATTCAGAAATAGCATATTCCAAGCTTTTGCTGCGCTTAGCGACCAAAAGTAATTCCAACCATTTAGTACATAGTTTTAATCAATTTCAAACCAAAAAACGAATCATGATGATGACCCAAACCAACACAAAACCCGTCCAGAAAGCTAGATTTATTTTGGCTCTTCCTCTTTTGGCATTATTTATTGCAGTCTTTTCCTTCGAAAGCTCAGCTAATTCCAAAGGAGAATTTCCTGAGTCCGCAGATATTCTTAATACCAATTTGCAACCGGCAACCGATACGGTATCCGTCATTTTGGGAAAGGATGGGAATCAGGTTTTTGATGTTGTCGAAATTCAACCCAATCCAGCAGGGGGAAAAATGGAAGGATGGATGAAGTACCTAGCTGAATCTATCAAATACCCGGAGGAGGCTAAGAAACAAGGAATCGAAGGAACTGTTATTATAGTTTTTGTTATCAATTCGGACGGTACGATCTCTGATGTAGAAACCCTCAGAGGCATAGGTGGAGGATGTGATGAGGAAGCCATGAGAGTCATTCAAAACGCTCCCAAATGGACCCCGGGACTACAAGGAGGAAAGCCCGTCAATTGTAGAATGAGATTGCCGATTAGATTCAAATTGCCTGAATCCTAAACCAACTACTATAAAAAGCCGCTCAAGGAATATCTTCAAGCGGCTTTTTTTTACCCGATATTTAGTAAAAGAGACTGAGGTCAAATGGTGAAATGACGATTTGCTGAAAAATGATTTTCACTTCCTCAAATTTATTAGGAAGCTAGGGGGAACCTAGTTGGATTGAAGATTTTAACCTTGCAGCAAACATTGCAGTTGGGAATCAAAATCAACGGGTTTTATTGCAATTCTAAATTACAAATAATTGATTATCAATACTAAAAATCAATCACTAATAACTCTCTTCTTCTTCCGCTTATTCCACCAAATCAAGGTTCCGGTGATTGGAAGAGAAGTTGCAATCGCACAGGCTACCGCCCATAAAAACTTGGTAAACTTTCCGAAAATCTCTCCCGTGTGCAGGGCCTTTACCGACTTACCAATCTGCTGACGAACCGGAAGTTCTCCAAATAGCACCTTCTCCTTCAATTCCAAGGTTTGTGCATTCAACTTCAGTTGATCTGCTCCAGCTCTCGCAAAAAAGCCTGTTCGAGACTTGCTCACCGCAAGATCCCCTTGCGGTTCTTCGGGCAAGGTAAGTTTGACCACCCCAGCATAAGACAAGTGCTGATTTGCTGCTGCAAGAGCTTCATCAAGAGAGATGATTTGGGGTTCAGGGATAGCGGTAGAATCTTCTACAACCGACTCGGTGGTGCTCGATTCTTTGGATTTATCCTCCTTCTTCTCCTCTTTGGGAGCTTGGTAGGTGTCCCAGGTCTTTTGCCAACCCGTCTTGTACCATCCAAAGGACCAGTAGGGACCTGTCACGGCCATGATAAAAAGTGCGAGGATCGAGTAAAAGGCCAAGGTATTGTGCAGGTCATGGTTGATCCGCTTCCAGTTGCCAGACCATTTCACCGACAATCCTTGCTTCCAATTTTTGGCTTTTTTGGGAAGCCAAAGGAAAATTCCCGTAAGTACGCCCAACAGAAACAAGGAAGTGGCTATTCCATTGATCAAGCGACCCAATTCTTGGTTGGTCATGCTTCCAAGTATAGATGTCTCCACCTTGTCCAAAAGCAACCAGCGGTGCAAGGAAAAGACATAGCCCATAAACTCCTCAGAACTGGTTTTCTTGCTATTGTCCGCTAAAACTTCCCCCGTGTAGGGATCTACAAAATAGGTTGTGGCTTTCTCTTCGCCCGTTGCTTTCACTTGAAACTGTACCGTCCTTTCGGCTACCGAGTAGGCAGTGATACCCACCAACTTACCTTGTTGAAGCGGCTGAAGTCCAGATTTTAGCTCCTCTAGTGTTTTGGGAGACCCTTGGGCGGAGACAAAATAGCGCTCAGAATCAAAAAATTCGCGGATCTCCGTATTGTAGACATACAGCGTCCCAGTAAAACATACCGCAATGACGATGACTGCGCTAAGCAAACCAGCATACAAGTGAATGTCATTTAGGAATTGGCGGATGGGCTTCCACATAGCTGCTTATTTTTATTTGGAACAAATCTAAATAGTATTTTTATTTCTTCGAATACCTCTCCTACTTTTTTTTAATAAATTGCTGTCATACGTTGACAATCGCATCCCGAAATCGATGAACATCTCGCTGTTTTGGTATATTTAGAAAATTTTACCGCTTATGAATCTGTCTAAACTTATTTTTCCAGCAGTACTTCTGTTCGCTCTATATTCCTGTCAGGAAAAAAATCAAGGTCCTGATCCTCGACTGCAGCAGCCGGATCACTTCAAAAAGGTATTGGAAGCACATGGAGATTGGAAGCAATGGGTGGATGCCAAGTCCCTATCCTTTGCGATGGTCCATGAAACCACCTTGGAGTGGGAAAATCATTACCTCGACCTCCAAGATGGCAGGGTACGCATCGATGCAGACCTTTTTCAAGCAGGAAATGATGGGGAAAAAGTTTGGATTAGCCCCAATCGTCAAGCCTTTCCTGGAAATTCGGTCCGCTTCTACCACAACTTGTATTCGACATTTCTCAGTATCCCCTACACACTTACCGATACCTTGGTAACGATCACTCCACTAGATAACAGAGTATTCAATGGCATCAGCTACCCTACACTGGAAGCAAAAGTGAAAGACGGGAAACTTTTGGGTCCCTCCAACCGCTATGAACTTTTGATCGACCCGACTACAGGGCAGTTGGCATGGGTACTATTTGCGGTTACTTTTTACGACAAAGGCAATCAGGTACAAGAAGCCCTTAAATACGAAGACTACCGCGATGCAGGGGGTCTGATCTTCCCACGCGTCATCACGGGTTACCAAATTGAAAATGATTCAAGCAAACGAATCCGCTACCAAACCAGCTTCTCGGATGTGTTTTTAGTAAAAGACGAACTGGATTCTGATCTATTTGAGATGCCCAAAGGAGCTGTAAAATCCAATTAAGATCCAGAAAGTATTGTAATCTGAACTTGATGCACAAAAAAAGGAGACAAGCTTTTGTCTCCTTTTTTTTGCTTTGCTACTCCTTAGGAAATCACTGACCCTGGAGAGGTTACCTCGTGTGGCTGGAGCAACTTGAGTTTGCCATCTTTATCGGCTGCCATCAAGATCATGCCCTCACTATCGATTCCCATCATAGTTCGTGGAGCCAAGTTGATCAGCATCGTCACTTGCTTTCCCACCAAAAATTGAGGATCAAAATGTTCGGCAACACCGCTCAAAACGGTACGGTGACCCAAGCCAGTATCTACCTTTAGCTTGAGTAACTTCTTGGACTTAGGCATCGCCTCCACCTCAAGTACCGTCACCACACGCATGTCTAGCTTCGCAAAATCATCGTACGTTATCAGTTCCTTCATTGCAGGAACTGGTAGTTCAGCAGCTTCATTCATTTTTTTAGCATTTACAAGTTTCTGAATTTGTTTCTCAACTACTTCATCTTCAATTTTTTCAAAAAGGAGTCCTATTTCTCCTAAAGCTCGATTGGATTGAATCAAATTTCCATTTCCCGCATCCGCCCAGGTAGTGGCTTGCATCCCAAAGGTGCGGTACAACTTTTGGGCGGTAAATGGCAAGAATGGCTCAGATAGAATGGCTAAGTTGGCAGCTACATTCAATGCAATATTGAGTATGGTCTGGGTGCGGGCCACATCTGTCTTAACCTCTTTCCAAGGTTCGGTATCCGCTAAGTACTTATTTCCCATTCGGGCCAAATCCATCATCAAGCCCTGGGCTTCTCGGAAACGGAACCGCTCAATTGAAGCAGCGATTTTCTCTGGAAAACCTTCAAGCTCCTGGAGAACTTCCTGATCAATGCCTCGCAATTCTCCTCTTGCAGGTACAATTCCATCAAAAAACTTTTGGGTGAGTACCACAGCCCGATTCACAAAATTGCCATAGATGGCCACCAACTCTGAGTTGGTTCTGGTTTGAAAATCCTTCCATGTAAAATCATTGTCCTTCGTCTCTGGAGCATTGGCAGTTAGCACATACCGAAGTAAATCCTGCTGCCCTGGAAATTCTTCCAAGTACTCGTGAAGCCAAACGGCCCAATTTCGGGAAGTAGAAATCTTGTCTCCCTCCAAATTTAAAAACTCATTCGCAGGCACATTGTCCGGAAGAATATAGCCTCCATGGGTTTTTAAGATGGCAGGGAAAATGATGCAGTGAAATACAATGTTATCCTTTCCAATAAAGTGTACCAACTTGGTATCCTTGTCTTTCCAGTAAGGCTCCCAATCAATTCCTTTCTCTTTTGCCCACTCCTTGGTAGCGGAGATGTAGCCGATTGGGGCATCAAACCAAACATACAATACTTTTCCTTTGGCAGTGGGAAGTGGAACAGGGATACCCCAATCCAAATCTCTTGTCATGGATCGTGCTTGGAGTCCATCTCCGGATTCAAGCCAGGAGCGGCATTGACCTAGCACATTGTTTTTCCAATCATTTCCATGCTCTTCTAAAACCCATTTTTTCAAAAAATCTTGGTAGCGAGCCAAGTCCAAAAACCAATGGGTCGTATCCTTCAGAATGGGAGTTCGACCACTCAACTTCGACTTGGGATTGATCAAATCGGTGGGACTAAGTGAAGTTCCACATTTCTCACACTGATCTCCGTACGCGTGCTCGTTGCTGCATTTAGGGCAAGTGCCTTCGATGTAGCGGTCAGCTAGGAATTGATCCGCCTCCTCATCGTAGTATTGTGCGGTAGTTTGCTCTAGAAACTCCCCTTTCTGGTACAGATTCGTAAAAAACTCCTGAGCCGTCTCGTGATGAATAGGTGCAGAAGTTCGGGAATAATGGTTGAAACTAATTCCAAACTGCTCAAAGCTCCCCTTCATCATCTCGTGGTAATGATCCACGACCTGTTGAGGCGTCTTCCCCTCCTTGGCTGCCTTGATCGTAATCGCTACGCCATGCTCATCGGAGCCACAGATGTAGGCGACATCTCTGCCTTGGGACCGCAAGTAGCGCACATAAATGTCAGATGGAATGTAGCAGCCTGCCAGGTGACCAATGTGAAGTGGTCCATTCGCATAAGGCAAAGCTGAGGTAACAGTATAGCGTTTAAATTTGGTATCGCTCATGTGGGTGTCGTATGGCTCCTAGAAAAAGCAACTGCTTTTTCTGAAACTAGACCACAAAGATAGAAAATTCAAGGGAAGCCTGTAAGCCAAGCATGCTATAAAATCCATACAACCGCATTTCTTGGAGAATTCGGAATCCACTCAAAAAAATGAAGTCATAATTCACTTCAAAGCACAAATTCTTGAGCGTTAACCCTTATTTTTAGGGTAGAAATTTTAGCCTTGCATGACCCACGCTGAAGCCGCAACTCGGATCCAAGAACTCACCCAGCAGCTCAATTACCACAACCAGCTGTACTACCAAGAAAGCCGTACAGAAATCTCTGATTACGAATTTGATCAATTGCTGGAAGAGCTGATCCGCTTGGAAAAAGCATTTCCCATCTTACTTCAGTCCGATAGTCCTAGCCAGCGCGTGGGTGGCACTATCACCAAAGAATTTCAGACAGTTGCGCACGAGTCCCGCATGCTATCCTTGGGCAATACTTACTCGGCAGAGGAGTTAACCGCTTTTGATGAGCGCATTGTCAAAGGTTTGGGCGATACCAATTACGAATACTTCTGTGAAATGAAGTTTGACGGGGTAGCCATCTCCCTAGTCTACGAAAATGGTCAGCTCGTCCGGGCGGTAACCCGTGGCGATGGCACCAAAGGAGACGATGTCACTGCAAATGTGAAGACCATTCGAAACATCCCTTTGCAGGTACAGGGAGCATCCATTCCAAGTCGCTTTGAGGTTCGGGGTGAGATTTTTTTACCCCTCAAGGAATTTGAAAAAATTAATGCGGAGCGGGAAGCCAAGGGCGATGCCCTTCTTGCCAACCCACGAAATGCGGCTTCAGGCACTCTCAAAATGCAGGACAGCAGCGTGGTGGCCAAGCGTAGGCTCAATTGTTATTTCTACCAGCTCCTGGGAGATGACTTGGAGGTAAATCAACACGATCAAGCGATTCACCTGTTGGAAAGATGGGGATTCAACGTGTCCCCTACCTACCAAAAGGCAAAAACCATCGAAGAAGTATTCACCTACATCGAATCTTGGAGAGAAAAACGTTTTGAATTACCCCTAGACACCGATGGTGTGGTGATCAAAATCAACGATTACCAGCAACGTGAAGAGCTTGGCTTTACTGCAAAAAATCCACGCTGGGCAATTGCCTATAAATACAAAGCAGAAAGTGCGGAAACAGAGTTGCTCTCCATTACCTACCAAGTAGGGCGAACTGGAGCCATCACGCCTGTGGCCAATCTGGCGCCGGTACAACTTGCAGGCACCACCGTCAAGCGTGCTTCCTTGCACAATGCAAATGAAATTGAGCGGCTAGATCTCCATGTGGGCGATTTTGTATCCGTAGAAAAGGGTGGGGAAATCATCCCAAAAATCACTGCGGTCAATCCCGAAAAGCGAAGAGCCGGTGCTCAAGCCATTGCCTACATCAGCCATTGCCCGGAATGCGGCAGTACATTGGAGCGAAAAGAAGGGGAAGCCAAGCACTACTGTCTCAATGCCGCTGCCTGTCCTCCACAGATTCTTGGGCGCATCGAACATTTTGTAAGCAAGCGAGCCATGGACATTGACTCCATGGGAACGGAACGAATTCGTGCCTTGATCGACCAGGGATTCATTCGCAACTATGCGGATATCTACAGTTTGGACAGCAAGCAACAGGAACTCCTCGGGCTGGAGATGAGCCAAGATCAGTACGAACGGGAAGTCAATGGCCTGCTGTACATCTCCTTGGACAAAGTATTGTTTGCGCTCACAGAGGGGATTTCCCTGAAGCAAATCCAAGATTTCCTCCTAGAAAATACCCATCTCCCACTTCGGGATCGGATCCGCGCTTTTCAGGCGCAACTGAAAGCCTGGAAGAAAAAAGTGCCTTCCAATGTAGGGATGGTCGACTTTTTACTACAAAACTTGGCCACGCATGTGGAATTGATGAAGGTGGAGGACTACATCCCTGTGGCGGTGGTCTTGGAAATATTCCTTGGGCGAAGGGTGGAGTTTGAACAGATCTTGGAAGCCAGCAAAAAGCAGGGCACCATCCACACCATCCTCCTCGAGCTCCAGCTCAACCTTCCTGATGAACTTCAGGAACGCATCAAAAAACTCAAAGCCAATACCTTCCAGGAAGGCGTCATCAGCAACATGATGGAGGGAATTTTTGCTTCCAAATCCCAGGATTTTGACAAAGTGCTTTTTGCACTAGGCATCCGAAATATCGGTGAAAACACGGCGCAACTCCTTGCGAAGCATTTTGGAACCCTCGAGAAACTTCAAGCCGCCAGTTCAGAAGAATTGCTAGAAATCAATGGCGTAGGTGAAACCCTCGTGCAAAGCCTCCAAGAGTTCTTTGCCCAGTCGACTAACCTTGACATCATCGCCCAACTGAAAGCACAGGGATTGAATTTTGAAATGCAGGGAGGAGAAATTGTGGCGCTAGGCAGTGCCCTTTCAGGCAAAAAAATCTTGGCCTCCGGCAAATTGAATCACTTCAAGCGGGATGAGATTGTCACTTTTGTACAAGCCCATGGAGGACAGTACCTGACCTCGGTTTCCAAAAATCTGGACTTCATCATCGAAGGAGAAGAAATGGGGCCAAGTAAAAAAGAAAAGGCTCAGAAGCTGGGCATTCCTTTGTTGACCGAGGAAGAATTCTTGAAACTCGTACAGGCTTAATTCCGAAAGAAAAGCTTGACATCAAAAAAGATGTCGTTGGAATCCTGATGAATTGTCGGGACAGGCAATTCCTCTTAAATCCTACTTACTAGCACCTTATCAATCCGTTGTCCGTCCTTGTCAATTACCTCAAGTCGTAGTTTTTCTACGATAACGGTATCTCCCACATTCGGAATGGATCCACTTTGATGCAAGATTAAGCCTGCCAAAGTCGTGAAATTTTTGTTTTGGTAAGAAATTTCAAAATCAAAATACTTCTCAAAATCGATCAAGGAATACTGACCATCGATCAACCAAGAACCATCTTCCCGCTCCACGAGTTCGTAATCCGTTTGATCCATTTCAGTAGACTCCCCTACCAACGCGTCTACCACATCATCCATGGTTACCATACCCACCGTGACCCCGTACTCATCGATGACCAAACCGTAATGCAGACGATGCGCCTTAAACGATTCCAGGGCTTGGTAAGCAAACATGCTTTCGTTCAAAAAAAGTGGGGCTTTGGCAATTTTTTTCAAGTCAAATCCTTCCAGAAGGCTGGAATCAAAGAGGTCTTTCACCAGCACCATTCCAACGATTTGATCCAAATCCCCCTCCTTGCAAAGCGGATAGGCAGAATGCTTTTCTTCACTGATTTTCAATCGAACCACTTCTTCGCTATCGGTAGTATTGAAAAACACCAACTCATTTCGATGGGTGAGCAAGGTATTGATCCGTCGATCACCCAACTCAAAAACGCGTTCCACGATGTCCTGTTCAATATCCATGATTTCGCCTCCCTCTGCACTTTCTTTGATAAGTGCCTTCAACTCCTCTTCAGAAATCTTGCTGTCAGAAGTTCGCTTGATTTGAAAAATCCAGAGTAAAAAATCATTGGAGACGGTCAATAGCCAAACAAAGGGGCTGGTCAATTTGGACAGCCAGACCATGGGTTTGGACACGCGCAAGGCAATCTGCTCTGGAAAAGTCATGCCCAACCTTTTGGGAAACAATTCTCCCAGAACAATGGACAGGTAGGTAATCAGCACCACGACTAGACCGACGGCCAGGGTATTTGCATAAGGCTGCAAAAAAGGAACCTGAAGGAGCAAGGATTCCAGGTCATCCGTAATGTTTTTTCCCCCATAAACCCCCAACAAAACACCGATGAGCGTAATTCCTATTTGTACTGTGGACATGAATTTGGTTGGATTTTCCGAAAGGGCTAAGGCCTCTTTTGCACCCAACTTTCGCTGCTTTTTCAGACTCTCCAACTTGAACTTACGAGAAGAAACAAGGGACAGTTCTGCCATGGCAAAGACGCCATTTAACAATACTAGCAAAAGGATGATAACAAGTTCCACTTGGAGAAAAATGAGGATACGGGTATAAATTTAACCTAAAATACTTCTTTTTTAATGCAGTAGTTCAAATTCAACTAAACCAGCGCTTTGAGTTTGGTCCCTAGAATGCGAGTTTACCCTCAATTCCTGCTCTTATTTTAAGAATTAAAACCAAACAAGAAGCGACGATTTAAAGTTTCATGGTTTGCATTTGAGTTGTACTTGCAGCCATATTTACGGGGCCTATTCGCTAAAAACCCAGCCAAGAACCTATATTTGTTTTTGGTTTAAAAACTTCCACATGAACGCATTCAAAGGTATTGGAGTTGCCCTAGTCACCCCATTTCAGGAAGATCAACGTATCGATTTTGATAGTTTAAAGTGCTTAATCGACCATGTAATCGCGGGTGGTGTAGACTACCTGGTCGTACTGGGTACTACAGGTGAGTCTGCAACACTCACTGCATCGGAAAAGGCACAGGTGCTCAAAGCGGCAGTGGAGTACAACAAGGGACGCGTTCCCCTGATGCTTGGCCTTGGAGGCAATGCCACACAGAAACTACTTGACGAAATCGAACAAACCGACTTTTATGGAGTCGCTGGAATTTTATCCGTAAGTCCCTATTACAACAAACCAACCCAGGAAGGCATCATCGCGCATTACCGAGCCTTGGCAGATGCATCTCCAGCACCACTGGTACTGTACAACATTCCAGGACGGACCATGTCCAACATGAGCGCGAGCACCACGCTCACCCTTTCCCACCATCCGAATATCGTTGGCATCAAAGAGGCGAGTGGAAATCTGGAGCAATGCATGCAGATCGCTGCCGCTATGCCGAAAGACTTTTTACTCTTGTCCGGTGACGATCTCTTGACCAAACCCGTGCAAAGCATCGGGGGAAGTGGAGTGATCTCGGTTTTGGCCAATGCAATTCCCGCTACCTTTAAAACCCTACTAGAAGGAGATGAAACTACCTCCCTTCACGCAGCTTTTTCAATCTTAAAGCTAAATGGATTGATGTATGAAGAAGGAAATCCGGTGGGAATAAAAAATCTACTGCTGCATCAAGGAATCATTCAAACGGACCAAGTACGACTACCCCTATTGCGTGCGAGCCAAGGCTTGAGTGAGAAAATTCGCTTGGAAAAGCCGCATTAGACCATGCAAGCCCTTTCCGTTTTACAACTCACCACGCACATCCAGCAAGTTCTTGAAAAGGAACTTGAACCCTTGGTGTGGGTGGTAGGCGAGCTATCAGATTTTAGACAAGCACCGCAAGGACATGTGTACTTTGAGCTGGTGGAGAAACAGGGAAACCAAGTTCAAGCAAAGATTCGCGCCAACCTCTGGCAGTTTACCTACCGAAGCGTAGCTGCCAAATTTGAAGCTGTCACCGGCAACTCACTCAAGAATGGAATGAAGGTTCTTGCTCAGGTAAGTGTGACCTACCATCCTGTCTATGGACTCAGCCTCAACGTAAAAGACATAGACCCCTCATTTTCTTTAGGAGAACGAGCACGTATTCGTCAAGAAACTATTGCTAAACTCACCCAAGAAGGTTCGATCGGGAAGAATGCTACATTAATCCTGCCCCGCGTAATTCAACGCATTGCAATCATCTCCAGCGCCGCTGCCGCAGGATACGGCGATTTTATCAACCAAGTGGATGGAAATCCGCAAGGCTACAAGGTAGTCCACCAGCTTTTCCCTTCCCTCATGCAAGGCAATGAGGCAGTAGATAGCCTCCTTGCGGCCCTTGACCAGGTAGCCATCGAAGCTGACAAACTTCAATTGGATGCGATAGTGATTATTCGAGGAGGTGGCGCTCAGCTAGATCTCGATTGTTTTGATGATTACCGTTTGGCTGTCAAAATAGCCAATTTTACACTTCCCGTCTTTACAGGAATAGGGCATGAACGCGATGAAACAATCGCTGATCTAGTGGCACATACCCCGCTAAAAACACCCACTGCTGTTGCTGAATTTATTCTCTCCAGCTTTCGGGAATTTGAGGAGGGCTTGGGCGTCATGGCACAAAGACTGGATTGGATCACCCGATCCACGTTCAAAGGAGAGGGACAAAAACTTCAAGGGTATAGCTTACGAATCCTAGGAGAGAGTAAGTCACAACTGGCAAGGGAAGCCGAAAAGTTAAGAAACTGGGGAATGAGGATGCAGCAAGCAGGAAAAAATGGAGCAAAGCAGGAGAAAAGTAAGCTTGAGCAGCGACAGGAGCAGCTGAAGAAAGGACTGCAGCATTTTTTAAAAACCCAGCAAGACAGACTTACACAACTTGAGAGCAGCAGCAGGCAGTTGGACCCAAGCAGCTTACTCCAAAAGGGATATACCCGAACCGAATCCAAGGGGATGCCAATCCACCTGACCACCTTGGCCCCTGGAGATCCCATCGTGACCCATACCTTCAATCAAAAAATTAGTAGTACGATCAATCACATTGAGAAAAAATGAAAGACTATACATACACCCAAGCGATGCAACGATTGGAGACAATTCTTGCTCAATTAGAGGAGGGAACAGCTACTGTGGATACCCTCTCAGAACTGGTCAAAGAAGCTGCTGATCTAGTGAAATTTTGCAGGGAGAAACTCCGAAACACCGAGGATGAGGTGCAAAAAGCCTTTGAAGGTTTGTAGACGAATCCCCAACCTGCGTAGAAAAGAATCAAAAATTAATGGCTGGGCAGTGACTAAACAGTTTCTGGGGTAACAATCACCTGCAAAAACTTACGCGGGATGCTTACCAACAAGTTTTGATAAATCCCTGGAATTCGAATTAGGAAGTAATCCTTATTTCCCTTTTCGACACACTCCCCTACCATGTCTTCCAGTGATCCACCAATCACCTTTACTTTTTCTCCTGGAGCAATTTCAGAACCATCCGTTTCTATGGATACTCCAGTAGCCACCACACGCTGAATCGTTTCCACATCCTCATCGCGAATGATCGCATGCTCTCCAGAGAAGTGGACAAACTTTACTGCCCCAGGAATTTTTAGACAGTTCCACAGGTTATTTCGATGGGTTTTTACAAAAACATAGCCGTTGAATAAGGCCTTCTGCACCTTTTTTTTGCGGTCAGACCATTGCCTTAACTCTTCCACCATGGGTAAGTACACTTCCACACCTTCCTCCACCAGCATGTCGGCCACTTTTTTTTCCGCCCGAGAACGGGTGTACATCACATACCATTTTAATTCCTGCATCTCTGTTGAGTCTATGGGGTTGCAAATTTAAAAAAATAGCTGTGTTTTTAGTAATTAAACGAAAAAACCCCTGGAACAATATTCCAAGGGTTTGATCAAAAAAACCACCAACCTAAACAGGGATGAATTACCTACGAAGCTTGATAGCAAGCTTATCAGTAAGCAAATACATCACTGGAACTAGTACTAACGTAATGACCGTCGCAAAGGTTAACCCAAATATTACGGTCCATGCCATCGGTCCCCAGAAGGCTGCATTATCGCCTCCCACATAGAACTGAGGGTCAAATTCACTGAGTAGGGTTGCAAAATTAATGTTCATCCCGATAGCCAAAGGAATCAATCCTAGAACCGTCGTGATGGCGGTCAAGAGTACAGGACGAAGTCTTGTTTTTCCTGCCTCTACGATACTCGCCAACAAATCAGGAAGAGTCAGGTAACTTCCTTTTTGGATACCCAATTCCTCGCGCTTTCTTGCACGCACCAAATCGGTGTAATCAATCAGTACAATCGCATTGTTTACCACCACCCCGGCCAAGGAAATAATTCCGATACCGGTCATGATGACTACAAAATCCATGTTGAAAATCACCAAGCCCAAGAATACACCAATGGTACTGAAAAGTACAGAGGTCATGATGATGAAGGGGCTGATCACAGAGTTGAACTGTGCGACAATGATCAAGAAAATAAGAGATACCGCTATCCCTAATGCACGCAATAAGAAAGCTTGAGATTTAGCTTGCTCTTCTTGTTCACCCGTATACTTTACCGTAACTCCTTCAGGAACTGGATAGGAAGCCATCAATTCCTTAATTTTTGCATTAATTTCGGTCGGGTTGTATCCATCTAAAACATTGGAGAACATACTCACTGCCTTTTCTAGATCTTTTCTTTTTACCGAACCGTAGGTAGAGCCATATTGAATGTCTGCTACCGCAGATATTGGAACTTCGCGCTTGTCACCAAATTTATCTCGGAATCCAATTTTTTTATTGACCAAGGTATTGATGTCGTAGCGCGAGTTTTGATCCAAACGTAGGGTAATCGGATAATCTTCTTCGCCTTCCTTGTATTTGGAAACTTCTGATCCAAACAAAGAAGTTCGCAGTTCCATGGCAATGGTTGAGGTAGACAAGCCAAATCTTCTGGCTTTTTCTCGATCTATTCGAACCACCACTTCTGGACTTCCTAAGGAAAGATCTGTCTTCAATTCTTCTAGCCCTGGAATGGAATTGGATTCCAAATAGGCCTTGGTCTCCTCCACAAAAGCAATCAATTGCTCGTAATCTTCTCCAACAAATTCAATATTAACTGGATTACCCACGGGAGGGCCATTTTGCTGCTTATCCACTGTAATCAACACCCCTGGGTACACTTTTGCAAGTTCCCGAATCACCTCCATGGCTTCATTGGTATCAATTCCTTGGCGATAGATGTAGTCCACAAAGCCAATGGTGATTTTTGCTTTGTGAGGTGTCGATTGAAGGCTTGGGCCCTGGGTGGGATCCCCTGTACCCTCACCTACCTGGGTGATGACTGACTCCAAAATACCTCCATAAGGCTCTAATTTAGTCATCATCTCATCTTCCATCTTATCGACGAAAGCATTGGTGGCTTCTATACTTGTCCCAATTGGAAATTCGATGAATACGTTCACCAATTGGGGTTGATTGTCTGGGAAGAAAAGAACTTTAGGTGCTCGAATAGCCAGCAAGGCGATGGAGAAAATGAAGAGCAAAAAGGTTCCTACTAATATTTTGATCGGGTTTTTTCCTTTCAAGGAAAAGGTAAGTAGCGATTCATAGCTAGTTTCCAATTTTACCAAAAAGACCGACTGGAACCAGCCCACTGCCTTTCTGAGAAAAAAAACATAGACTAGAATCAAAACAGAAGACACCAAAGAAAGGGACCCTATTGAATTCCACCCAGCTAGGTAACAAACAAGTGCCAATAGACCCAAAAATCCAGCCGTTCGAATCGATCCTTTTTTAGGCTTTTCATTTGTCATATCTTCAATCTTCATGAACATGGCCGTCATCACGGGATTGATCACCAAGGCCACAAATAATGAGGCTGAAAGTACAATGATCAGCGTTATTGGCAGGTATTTCATAAACTCTCCTACCAGATCATCCCAAAATGCAAGTGGAAGAAATGCAGCCAGTGTAGTGAGCGTAGAGGTGATAATTGGCCAAGCCACTTCACCAACTCCTTCTTTTGCTGATTGACCGGCGGATTTGCCTTCCTGCATCATGCGGTAAATATTTTCCACCACCACAATACCATTATCTACAAGCATTCCCAGGGCAAGAATGAGTGAGAAAAGCACCATCAAATTGAGCGTAATTCCAAAGGAATCAAGCACCAAAAAGGAGATAAACATGGATAGTGGAATGGCTGAACCCACAAAAAGTGCATTCCGGAAGCCCATGAAAAACATCAGAACCAAGACCACCAGGATGATTCCAAAAATAATGGAGTTCTCCAAATCGCTTACCTGAATTCGAGTTTGCTTACTTTGATCGTTGGTAATTGAAATCTCTACATTTTCAGGGAATCGATTGGCTTTCGTCGTCTCAATGATTTCCTTGATTTTGTCTGCAGCATCGAGCAGGTTTTCTCCACTTCGCTTGGTCACGTTGATCGTGATTACAGGAAGGTTTTTACTGCGTGCATAGGAAGTCCTATCCTTAAAGGTATCCTTAATCTCGGCTACATCTTTCAAGTACACGATCTTTTGCTGATCCGTTTTGACAATAATGTCAAGCAAATCCTGTGGGGAAGCAAACTCTCCATCCACACGAAGCGTTCGCTCAAAATCCCCATTTTTTATACTTCCCCCCGAAACTGTCAAGTTTTCGGTTTGAATTGCTCCAGAAATATCTCCAAAATTGACCCCCATGGATTCCATTTTGTAGGGATCCACGTTGATTTGAATCTCACGTTCTACAGTACCCGCAAGGTCTGCCTTGGAAATTTCCGGAAGCTTCTCAATCGCATCTTCCAGATACTCTCCAAATCGCTTCAATTCCTGCTCTGAATAAGGGCCGGAGATGTTGACGTTCATGATTGGGAAATCTGAGGTGTTCACCTCCAAGACATTGGGATCTTGATCCAAATCACTAGGTAGCTGACTCTTAGACTTATCTACTGCATCTTTTACATCTTGAATGGCTTTGGCAAGCTCTACTCCAGGGGTAAACTCCACCACAATGGATGAAAAATCCTGTACAGAAGTAGACTTGATGTCCTTCACATTATTCAAGGACTTCAACTCTTTTTCGATTGGCCGGGTAATCAAGTTCTCCATGTCCACAGGTGAGTTGCCTGGGTATGGCGTACCTACATAAACAGTCGGGATGACGATTTCAGGAAAACTTTCCTTGGGCATGGTGCGGTAAGCACCTAATCCAAGTACCGTAATGATCAGGGTTAAAATAATGATCGAAGTAGAGTTGTCCACGCTGAAGCTGGACAATCCAAACTCTCGGATCGTATTCGATTTTTGAGGAGTATCCATAATTACTGCTTCGCTACGTTCACACTAAAATTATCCCCCACTTCTCTGAAGCCCTTATCTACCAAAATCTCGTTTCCTACAAGACCTTCTGCAATCTCAGTTTCGTCACCTGAAGTGTAACCTCGTTTGACATATTTTTTCTTAGCCACACCATTCTCTACCACGAAAAGGTAGTCGCCCTTGGTGTCTGCGAGAATCAAGTGTGCAGGAACGACCACGGTCTCCTTATTGCTGTAATCCTGAATCTTCAACACCGAAATCATATTCGGCCTCACCTCTGGAAGGTTTGGTAAGAATACTTCTACTTTGAATGTCCTATTATTTGGATTGATGATCGATCCTGTAGCAGATACCTTCGTAGCAAGCGTCTTGTTGATAGACGGGAAGTTGATTTCAACTGAATCTCCCTTTGCCAATACCCCGATGTAACTTTCAGAAATGTCCGCTTCAATAAAAAGGTCGCTTTCTCCAACAAACTGGAACATGGGAGTTCCTGGTTGCACCAACTCCCCTACACGCACGCGAACAGATTCTACCGTTCCATTGAAAGGCGCTTTAATGGTAGATTTACCCAATTGCGTCTTCAAAGAAGCTAGGCTTTTCTCCAATCCTTCTTTTCTGCTTTTTGCCTCCAAATACTGAATTTCAGTACCGATTTTTTGGTTCCAAAGACGCTCCTGCTTTTCAAATACAGTTCGTGCCAAAGACAAGCTATTCTCCAATTCCTCGATACTGCGTTGGATGGCTTCGGAATCTACCTTTGCCAAGACTTGGCCTTTGGTTACACGCATGCCTTCTATAGCTGGTATGTCCAAAATTCTCCCAAGTGTCTCGGAACTGATGTTCACATTCTTTTTGGAAAGCACTGATCCAGTCACCTCTACAAAGTGGGTAAATTCCCCTTTTCTAGCAGGAACCGTGGTGATCAATAAGGGCTTTTTGGCCGCAGCAGCGAATGCAGGATCCGAAGCGATCAACTCAGCCTCCAAAGTTTTGATTTGTGTAGTCAACTCAGAAAGTTGGCTCTTCAGTGCTTCCAATTCAGCTTTTTTTGCTTCAAGGCCATCTCCCGCACAGGAGGCTACCCCTAGCGAAAGGGCAAGCAAGGTGACGAAGTTTAGGAATGATTTCATAGGAATAAAATAGAATGTGGTCGTTGGTTTAGTTTGTCAAATTAGGCTTTAACAAGCCCAGGGCTTTTTCAAGATTTATTTTGGAAATTAAGCCATCGTAGATGGCACCGAGGTAATTGATTTCTGCTTGAATCAAGGCTGCATCAGCCTCCACAACTTCCAGGTTAGAACCCACCCCTTCTTTGTATTTGATTCGGGCAATCTGGTAGACCTCTGTGGCCAACTGCAAGTTTTCTTCCTGTACCTTCAAGAGGCTGAGGTCATTTCTAAGATTAGCCTTGGCGGAATACAATTCAGTTTTGAAGGAGTCTTTCAAGAATGTGCGTTGGTTCTCCAACTGGTTGATTTGGACACGATTCTTTTGGATTCGTGCTGCCTTGGAAAAGCCATCAAAAATGGGAATAGACATGCTAACTCCTACCAAGGAACTTCCAAACCAGTTGGATTTGTTGAACACCCGATCTAATTCATTTCCTGCGCCACTTCTTCGGGTATTTCCAATAAAGTCAATTCTAGGCATGTATTGGCTGAGGTTGTTTTGTAAATCCAAGCCCGCAAGTGTGAGTTGTGTGGACACTTGTCCCAATTCCACACGCTCTTTACCTTCTTCACCAAGAAGCGTAAGGGTCTCTTCTTTTGGAGACAACTCCTCCAGAGTCTCTGCCAAGAATACTTCATATTCCATTGGCATCCCCATTTGAAGCTTTAATAGTTGCTTGCTGATATCCAATCCCGTTTGGCTACGTTGCACCTGCGTATAGGTATTGTTTCGCTGCACTTGCACACGAGACACATCCACTTTTTCCACAAAGCCTGCTTCCTGCAATGCAATTGTTTCTTTGAGTAGCGTGTCGATTCGAGACAAGTTGGCTTCGGCAAGACGAATGCGTTGCTGATTCACCAAAACCCCGAAATAGGCCTTCTTCACATTTTCAACCACATCGATTTCAGCTTTTTGCAAATCTTTGTTGGTCAGCTCTAGGAGCGTTTTGGCGGCACGTAGTCCAACAAAAAATGATCCGTCAAAAATCATTTGACTAACTGTCACGCCCAATCCAGAAGAATAACTCACTCCAAATCGTGCCGGGATGACATCGCTTGGATTGGAAGGATCCCCAAATGGCGGCTGGTTGGGAAGAAATACCACTGGGATTCTTGGATTGTAATCCAAGTTGTAGGCTCCATTAATTTGAGGAAGCCCTCTTGCGGTAGTTTCCTTGATGGTAGCCTTGGAAATCAGCAGCTGCAAGCGTGCATTTTTAGCGCTTGGATTATTTTCCAAGGCATAGGTAAGGGCATCTTCAAGCTTCAATTCCACCTGCTGTTGGGCAGCGACTTGGGAAGCACTTAGCCCAACCAAAGCAAGTAGGAGTAGGTATTTTTTCATATACTAGTTGGTTTAATTCAATAGGTCTTTTTGTACTAAAAATGCTTGTCTTCCTTTCTCTGTAAAAATACCGTGAAGGAAATGGTCCAGAATCACCAGCTGCTCTTCAAGCAAATTGTATTCTGGATCTGCAAAATTTTTCGGATCAAAAGCAGTAGTAATTTGAGTTAAGCGCACTTTAGCAAGTATTCGGGAATCAATTTCAGGCCGGAAATACCCGAGTTGTTTACCAAGTTCCAATACGTTAACCAAGTCTTTTTGGATGGTTTGATCCTTAAAAGATTCAAATAGCTTCCAGGCCTCTGGATAAAATTTCTGTACCTCTAGGATCACCAACGGATTGATAGAGGTAAGCCGATCACGCATCATTTGGGAGGTCTTCACTAAGTGCTCGATGACTCCATCCCCCTGTTCTAGGATAAAGGAAAGCTTCTGTTGGTCTTCTTCCAAAATGGCTGCAAATACTGCTTTTACTAAATCCTTTTTATCCTCAAACTCTTGGTAAATGGTCTTTTTGGAAATACCTGCCTGCCTCGCCAAGTCCTCCATGGTAAACGTTCGCACACCAAAACGGGCAAATTGCGCAGTTGCTATCTCTAAAATTCGTTGCCTAGTCTCCACCACTCCTTTAAATTTGAGTGCAAAACTAAGGAAACTATTTGTTTGTTTAAAGTTTCCATAGTTTTAATTTAAAATATTATTTCAAAACGGACTATATTGCTAACCATTTGTAAAATATTAGATTGATTAATTAACTATTTAAAAATATAATTTTTTATAGGAGTGATTCAGATTACTAATTATTTCTCGAAAAATCATTTTTACAAAAGTTAATTTTACCCTCATGGAATTTGTCAAGCACCCAGCTGGAAAACTAGCCTACCGCAGCTTCGGTAGTGGTTCGGAGGTTTGGATATTCTTCCATGGCTATGGACAGAGCCACCAAGACCTGCTCGACTTTGAGAAACTCCGCACATCCACGCAACGCTTTATTTTTGTAGACCTCATCTACCACGGCCTAAGCAGTTGGAACAGTTCTGAAAAAGCCCTCAAAAAAGAGGAATGGAAAGCCATTTTGCTAGCCCTTCTCCAGCAAGAGGCTATCGACACCTTTCATTTGGTGGGCTACAGCATGGGCGGCAAATTCGCCTTGCTCAGTTATGAGTTGCTCCCCGAGCAGATCCGCAGCCTTAGCCTCCTAGCCCCCGACGGCATCAAAACGGGCCTTTGGTACAGCATAAGCAACTACCCCAATAGTATCCAACCCTTATTCAAACAGGTCGTATTTCGACCGCAGCGATTTTTCACCCTGGTGGATGGGCTAAAAACCACTGGCTTCCTGCAGAAGAGTCTCGTGAAGTTTGTCAAAACCCAACTCGAAACCCGTTCCAAAAGAGCGCAAGCCTACCTCGTTTGGAAGGTGCTAGGCGGTATCAACTTGCAATTAGGAACCATCATCCGGCAACTGCGGCAGCATCCCATTCCAGTAACTGTATTTTTAGGAGAATTTGACCGCATGGTATCCCCCAAAAACCTAGAACGGTTTACCTCCAAAGTTCCGCAGCTAAGCCTCATTCAACTTCCTGTAGGACACGGACAACTCATCGAGGCCACGGTTTCACACCTGCAACAGTCCAAAAAAAAGAGGCCAATCCCTAGTTCCAAGCGACCATAGATAATCCGACCTAAAAAGCAAAAACTTACCCCTACTTTTTACGATCTAAAAGCCAAATTCTTACCTTTGTTTCTTACCCGCCCAAGGACATGATTTTCTTCTTTGAATCCCCTCAGAAACTCATTTATGGAGTTCAAGTACCTCAACCCCTGCACGCAGAAGACTTACAAAAGTTAAGCTGGCTTTTTGGTGAGGCAAAAGCCATCCAAACGGATAAAATTAGCGGTACCTACTCAGGACCACGCAAAGAAATGATCACCCCCTGGTCTACCAATGCGGTAGAAATCACAGGAAATATGGGAATCCTAGGGATTCAGCGAATCGAAGAATTCATCCCACTTCAACCCGGTGAGCAGATTGATCCCATGCTCCAAAAAGCATACGAGGGCTTGGATCAGGAGATTTTTGACATTCAACTCCAACCTGAGCCGGTCAAAGCGATTACAGACATTGCCTCCTACAACAAAAGTGAAGGCCTTGCCTTGAGCCAAGAAGAAGTCGACTACCTCAATCAGGTGGCCGCACAACTTGGACGACCGCTCACCGACTCGGAAGTATTTGGCTTTTCCCAGGTCAACTCCGAGCATTGCCGCCACAAGATCTTCAACGGTACCTTCATCATCGATGGCGAAGAAAAGCCGATGACACTTTTTCAATTGATTAAGGAAACCTCCAAGCGTCATCCCAACCGGATTGCTTCGGCATACAAAGACAATGTGGCTTTTGTACAGGGACCACGCATCCAGCAATTCGCTCCTAAAACGCAGCATCAAGCAGATTTTTTTGAAGCCCGAGAAATCGATACGGTCCTTTCCCTCAAAGCAGAAACGCACAACTTCCCCACCACCGTCGAGCCCTTCAATGGTGCCGCTACCGGTGCAGGCGGAGAAATCCGTGACCGCCTTGCAGGAGGTACGGCTTCCATCCCACTTGCTGGCACAGCCGTGTACATGACTTCCTACGCTCGGTCAGAAGCAGGACGTAGCTGGGAAAAAAATCTAGCCAATCGCCCCTGGCTCTACCAAAGCCCAATGGACATTCTCATCAAGGCTTCCAATGGAGCCTCTGACTTTGGAAATAAATTTGGCCAGCCCCTCATCGCTGGCTCGGTACTCACCTTCGAGCACGAGGAAAACGAGAAACAGCACGGTTTTGACAAAGTCATCATGCTTGCGGGTGGGGTAGGATTTACCAACGCCAAGTACACCAAGAAAGCGGAGCCTAAAGCAGGCGACCAAATCGTGATCATGGGCGGGGACAATTACCGCATCGGTATGGGTGGATCTGCAGTATCCTCCTTGAATACGGGTGAGTTATCCAATGCCATTGAACTCAATGCCATCCAACGCTCCAATCCGGAAATGCAAAAGCGCGTTTCCAACGTGATTCGTGCCATGGCAGAGAGCGAAAATAACCCAATCGTCTCGATCCACGATCACGGAGCAGGAGGACACCTCAACTGCCTCTCTGAATTGGTAGAAAGCACCGGAGGTACGATTCACATTGACCAGCTTCCTGTAGGAGACCCTACCCTATCTGCCAAAGAAATCATTGGCAACGAGTCCCAAGAACGCATGGGTCTAGTGGTGGGCAAAAAAGACATTCCGCTATTGCAACAACTCTCCGAACGCGAGCGTGCCCCCTTCTACGTGGTGGGCGAAACGACTGGAGACATGCATTTTAAATTTGAAAACCAGAAAACTGGCGAAAAGCCGGTGGACTGGAATCTCGGCTACCTCTTTGGCTCTTCGCCAAAAACAATCCTTGAAGATGTAAGTGAGAAGGGGTCGGCATTTGCAGACAGTTCCCACCAAGAAAGCCTACTCCTTACCTACCTCAAAGAAGTACTTCAACTCGAGGCAGTGGCCTGCAAGGATTGGTTGACCAATAAAGTGGATCGCTCCGTCACTGGCCGCGTAGCTACCCAGCAAACCGTCGGCGAAATCCAATTGCCCCTCAACAATGTGGGCGTCATGGCACTCGACTTCACCGGTCAAAAAGGAATCGCTACCTCCATCGGACATGCTCCTGTAGCCGCTCTGGCCAACCCAGAGGCCGGAAGCCGCTTGGCCATTGCAGAAGCACTGACCAATTTAATCTTTGCCCCCATCACGGATGGATTGAAGGGGATTTCGCTTTCGGCCAACTGGATGTGGCCTGCAAAAAATAAGGGCGAAAACGACCGCCTCTACCGTGCAGTACAGGAAGTTTCTGAGTTTGCCATCGCCTTGGGCGTCAATATTCCTACCGGCAAGGACTCCCTGTCCATGACCCAGAAATATCCTGATGGAAAGGTAGTCTACTCTCCAGGAACAGTGATTATCTCGGCCATTGGCGAATGCACAGACATTCAAAAGACGGTGAAAACCGCGCTCATTCCTCAAGAAGGCACTCGGGTATTGTACCTTGACTTCTCGAAGGATACCGCCAAACTTGCCGGTTCTTCTCTCTACCAAGTCCTCAATAAGGTAGGCCAAACACCACCTACCGTAGTCGATGCTACCTATTTTGCAAAGGCATTCGAAGCGGTACAGCAGCTGATCGCTCAGGATTTAATTCTAGCTGGCCACGATATTTCTTCGGGAGGAATCCTCACCGCCTTGTTGGAAATGTGCTTTCCAAATTCATCCACGGGCATACAGATAGACGCAACCCAACTTCCAGAAAAAGACCTGATCAAAGCCTTCTTCTCTGAAAATCCAGGAATTCTCATTCAAGTAGCCAACACAGGAAAGGTGGAGGAATTGCTGGCGAACACTGGGGTTGACTTCATCTCATTGGGCGAAGTGACCTTGAACGGAAAACTGCAACTTGCCAACCACAGCCTCGACATTGCCGAGTGGCGAGATACCTGGTACCGCTCTTCGTACCTGCTGGATCGAAAGCAAAGCGGCGAAAAGCTAGCGCTAGAACGATTTACAAACTACAAAAACCAGCCATTGCAATACAGCTTCTCTCCGGGTTGGGAAGGAAAGTTGGCCAAGCTAGGCCTCGACCCTTTCCGTACCAAAAAAGGAAAAGCTACTGCAGCAATCATCCGTGAAAAAGGGGTGAATGGAGACCGAGAAATGGCCTACTCCCTTTGGCTAGCAGGCTTTGAAGTGAAGGATGTACACATGACCGACCTGATTTCCGGAAGGGAAGACTTGAGCGGCGTACAGATGATTGTATTCGTAGGTGGTTTCTCCAACTCCGATGTATTGGGCTCTGCCAAAGGTTGGGCGGGTGCCTTCTTGTACAACCCTAAAGCGAAGCAGGCCTTGGATGCATTTTACACCCGTCCAGACACCCTTTCCTTGGGGGTTTGCAATGGCTGCCAGTTGATGATCGAATTGGGTCTAATTGCCCCTGATCATGCGGAGAAGCCTAAAATGCTGCACAATGCGAGCCATAAATTTGAGTCTGGCTTCGTCAATGTAACCGTTCCTGAAAACAAATCGGTGATGCTCGGTAGCCTCAGCGGACAGCGACTAGGTGTATGGGTAGCCCACGGAGAAGGTAAATTTGCGCTTCCAAAAGGCGAAAATGCCTACCATTTTGCGATGAAGTACAGCTATGCTGCTTATCCGGGAAATCCGAACGGTTCAGACTTTGCGACAGCAGGCATTACTTCTGCCGACGGTCGACACTTGGCCATCATGCCACATATTGAGCGCAGCATCAAGCCATGGAACTGGGCACAGTACCCAAGCGATCGTCACGATGAAGTGACTCCTTGGATAGAAGCCTTTGTGAATGCAAGACTGTGGGTGGAAAAGCACCTCAACTAAGGAAAAGTGGAACCGAGGCATTGGGAGATTGTCTCCAAGATGATAATCACAAAGCGGCTTTTGGATTTAACGAACAAGTATGACTCCTACCCCGTATCAGATCCCTGCGCAAACCCGCATTGGTCACGTTCATTTGAAAGTTAGTGACCTTAAACGAGCCTTAGATTTCTATACCGGACTGCTTGGCTTTGAATTAGTAACCACCTACGGCACCGAAGCCGCTTTTATTTCTGCCGGAGGTTATCACCACCATATTGGTCTAAATACCTGGCAAAGCAAAAATGGAAAGCCCCCAGAAAAGAATGCCACCGGACTTTTTCATACTGCCATCCTTTACCCAACTAGAGCAGATCTAGCTAGGATCCTTCAACGGTTACTGAATGCAGGCTACCCGATTACTGGCGCTGCAGATCATGGGGTTTCAGAAGCGATTTATTTGGATGACCCAGATCAAAATGGAGTAGAACTCTACTGGGACAAGCCAAAAGAAATGTGGCCCATGGACCCCCAAGGAAATCTGGTGATGTATACTCGTTCACTGGATCTAGAAGGGCTTTTAAAAGAAATTTAAAGCTCAACTTGCAGGTAAAACTACTTTTCAATCATAGGGGATGGCTATTGAGGAGCATTCCTTCTTTTACCGTTTTAAGGTAGGTGACTGACTTGCCATCCTCTCCTACTTCACACACCCTGTAGCTGGGAAAAGGATTGCCCCAAGAACCTCCAAAGTGTCCCGCCCATAAAAAAGGCTTGTCCCGATAAACCATCAGTCCATCTAAATCGTGGTCATGCCCATGGAAAGTGGCCCGTACATTTTTATAGGAAGCGATCAAATCCATAAAGGCTTGACAAGCAACTCCATTTCTGGCCCAATCACGCTGAGAGATATGGATAAATACAAATACATGGGAGAGCTGCTCGTAGGAATCCAATATCCCTTTCAGGTAATTCAAATCCGCGCAAAGGTAGTCGCCCGCTAGATTAGAAGAGTCCAATAGCACAACTCCATAATCATCCTTCACCACAAAGGAATGATTGGTGGCATGCCCCATCACACGCGCAAAGGTCTCCACATCCACCCGATCGTGATTGCCTCGGGTAGCGAAGGTTGGAAATTGAACTTGATCATACACCGCCTTCACCTCAGGTAGAAAAGAAGGGGTGTCGTGAATCAAATCCCCATTGAAGACCACAAAATCAACCCCTTTTTCTCGATGGATGGCATCGATCAAATTTTGATGTGACAAGGCAAAATCTGTATTGGGCTGCCCCCAGTGCCCATCCGAAGCAGTGATAAACTTGAGTCGGGTTGCTTTTGGAAGTTGGGAAGTGCTGTAGCTCAGAAAAGGAAGGGAAATCAATCCCGCACTGAGTGCACCTACTTTTTGGAGGAATGGACGTCGTTGCATGGCTTGAAAATACAACTTTGCGTGCAATTTCCGAATGGCTAGGATGCCTTGAATAAAATCTACTTAAAACTCCACCTACTCAAACGGATTGTCCTTTTGCTTAAACGAATTGCTGAAGCCATCCCTTTTTCTTACTTTTCGAAAAACCCTCTCCGCATGCGAAGCTCCTTCTTCATCACCCTATTTCTTTTGGTTGGCATCAGCCTATCCGCTCAAACCCTCGACAAAGGGCAACTGGATGCACTCACCGAAAAGCACTGGCAGTCCGGCCTCCGTTTGTTGAACGAGCTGGTTTCCATGCCCAACGACGCGGTGTTTCCAGAGCAAATCGCAGTGAACATCGCTTGGTGCGAAAAGGCATTCACTGCAAGAAATTGGTCGGTAGCCCAATTGGAAACAGGTGGAATCCCCTTACTCCTCGTAGACAAAAAGCAACCGAATGCCAAAAAAACAGCCCTATTTTACTTTCACGTTGACGGACAGGCAGTAGATATCAGCAAGTGGGATCAGAAAGACGCCTACCGACCTGTTCTCAAAGCCCAATCGGCAAACGGTACCTGGGAACAACTCCCTATGGAAAAGCTTCAAAGTGAATACAATGCAGATTGGCGCATTTTTGGCCGCTCAACCTCGGATGACAAAGGTCCTTTGGCCATGTTCCTCACCGCTTGGGATGCCCTCAGCGAAGCTGGAATTTCTCCCGACTACTCCATAAAAATCATTCTCGACTTTGAAGAAGAACAAGGTTCACCTAGACTTCCTGCAGCCGTTATCAAGCACAAGGAAAAACTCGCTGCAGACCTCATGCTCATCATGGATGGACCACGTCATACGTCAAACCTGCCAACACTTAGCTATGGTGCCAGAGGCATCTCCGAACTTTTCTTGACCACCTACGGACCCAAGCTTCCTCAGCACAGTGGTCACTACGGCAACTATGCTCCCAACCCTGCCCTGCTGATGTCTCAGTTGCTGTCTTCCATGAAAGATGAAAATGGCAAAGTGATCATTCCTGGTTTTTACGACGGCATCACCTTTTCCGAGGCGGAGCGCAAAATCTTTGCTGCCGTACCTGACAACGAGCCTGCTGTCAAAAAGCGTTTGGGCCTAGGCCGCACAGATCAGGTAGGCCAAACCTACCAAGAGAGTATCAACTACCCTTCGCTCAACATCAAAGGCCTTTCTGCGGGTTACACTGGAGCCCAAGCCACCACGATTATTCCTGCGGTTGCCCTAGCCGAACTCGACATGCGACTGGTTCCTGAGTCGGACCCAGTACGCTTGTTTGAATTGATCAAAACCCACATTCGCAAGCAGGGATTCTACATTACCGAAAAAGATCCCAGCGATGAAGAGCGAATGACTCATCCAAAAATCGTCAAAGTAGGCACTTCGATTTCCTACCAAGCATTCCGTACGCCCATGGACTCTCCAACTGGA
>CANGZP010000008.1 GCA_947458475.1 Cyclobacteriaceae bacterium
AGCATGAACGGCTAAGTCTACTCAACTAACCCTATAGTAAAAAGGGGCCTTCGTTGGAAGGCCCCTTTTTTTAGTAGTAGGTAAGCGAGAAGCTCTAATTCTCCTCTTCCTTTCGAAGGTTTTTTGGCACCTTGGCCCTGCCGAATCCAATCGAACTTTTTACTCCAACAAAAGTAGCTTTCCACCAGGCATTGACCATAGATCTTTGGGTATCCCGTAAACGGTAAATTTCTCTTTTGCGCAAGGAATTAGACCCTGCACCAGGATTGGATTTTTTAACCCAAAGGTTGGCCAAAAGGGTATAGAACTTCAATTTTCCTTTGCCTTGCCCCAGGGTCAAAGTATCTAGAAACTGTAATTTTAACCCAGCATAGCCTAAGGCCATACTGCCAATTGCCTCCTGTTCATTTAAGCGAAACTGCCAGATTCCTTGTGTCACTCCACCTGCCAAAGGCTTGACAAAAGCTGTTTTGGAAAGCAAGTCCTCCGCCTCTGCAAAGGCAAAGCGATCTAGGCTAACCGAAACATCCATAGGGTAGTCTTTTTCAAAGTAGAGCTGACTAGTTAGGTTCAGCTGACTGCTATCGCTCACTTGCCCGGATAATCCCAAGTGAAACGAAGATACTGGATAGGCTTCTCCTTGTTTTCGAAGGAAAAATGGACTTGCATCCAATTGAACATTCTGGAAGGCAATGCTTCCTGGTAGGCTTGACTTTTCTCCAAATTCCCAATACTCCAATCGACTATCCCTAAATTGGAAGGAAGAAAGGTCCATGGTAATCGGTGCATGCTCCATCCAGTACTGTGGGAGTGGCTTGTAGCTATTCGGATCCATGGGCTTTCGTTTATCCCTGAAAAGAACAACATTTGCCCTATCCGCCTGCAAGAATTCCCCTTTGAACAATCCATCTTGAATTAGTTTTTGTGGTTCAATTCCATGAATTTCAAGTATCTCTACTCGCGCAGTGACCGCCTCACGCTGAAAAGGGAAGCTATTCAAATACCCATAAATACCCAATCTTGGCCTGTAGTGAAGACCCTGGAGGTATAGGTTTTGATCCAAAAAACGAAGGCTATCTAACTGGAAGTAGTAGGCACTGTCCTGCACATAAGCCTTGTAATTTGCCAAGCTTAGCGATTTGGTTTTAGTCAATAGCTCTTTCCAGGTTGGGAGTTTCTCTATAGCCAAGAGATCTATACCTAATTGCTCCAGGCGAGCATCTACTTTTGGGAAACTGAGATTGGATAAGGCTTGACCTCCTTTCCTGAAAAAATCAAACTTTCCATTTTCCAGTACCAAGTCCCCAAGCACTAGGGATTGAATTACCCCTTCTTTGGTTTTTTTAATGCTCTCAAAACCTACTTGGCTAGGGGTATTCAAACTATCCAGGTTGATGGAAAATACAGGGTTTTCAACGCGCACTTCGCGTAAGTCGACCTTTTTAGTAGTCAAAATATCAAGCAGACTATTCTTTTTGAGGACAACGCGCTCAATTTTCCCATCAAAAATGGGCTTG
Source organism: Cyclobacteriaceae bacterium (assembly GCA_947458475.1). Classification (GTDB taxonomy): domain Bacteria; phylum Bacteroidota; class Bacteroidia; order Cytophagales; family Cyclobacteriaceae; genus Algoriphagus. The sequence continues at coordinate 1,518 of CANGZP010000008.1, forward strand.
CCAGGCATTCCCATCTGGTTTTTTGGATGGATGCTCAAGCCTGAAAAAACCAATTCTTCTAAATCCTCGCCAAAGCCAAACACCTCAAATTTTAATGTATGGACACTGTCTGGAAGGGCAAATTCAAAATTACTTAGCCCTAAATTAATCCCTTGATAGGTTTTGGTAAGGTCTTGCGTACGGACGCGCAGGCTATCCAAATCAAACTGGGTGATGTTAAGCCCAAAACCTGTTTTAATTGCCTTTGTAGATTGATTTTGGTCCAAATAGTTGAGCTGCAAGGTAGCATTGCTGGTCGTAATCGTGTCAATGTGCACTTGCTCGACTGCTCGCTGTAGCGCAAGATTTCTAGCGCGACGAGTCGTTTTATCCGAAGCGGCAATTTGACGATCTAGCCCAACGGCTAGTTCTCCCCCATCAATTTCAAGTTTTTCAAGGTTGAGCACATTGTCAAAAATGAAGGCTTCCATATTGACTCCACGAAGGGCAACCTTCGGAAAGTTGAACCCAAGAGCAAGTCGTTGATTTCCTACTTTTCCTGGGAGCAGCCTCAAATTTTCAAAATCCAAGGTTCGGGTCCTGGAGTTGTAGTTGAGGTAATCCGTATCCACCAAGTACTTGCCTCCAGCCAAACTAAACGAATAGGAGTTGAAGGTCAAATTAACCTCATCTGAAAACAGGGTTCGGTCATCATTTACAAGATCATTTTCTTGTATGGAGAAATTTTTAAGGGTTAGAAAAAGCTTGTCCTCCTCAAACCTGGTGACCGCTTCTTTCACTTTATTCTCGTAGCGGATTTTCGCATTAGCGATCCGAGCAGAGTTTACCTGAATCGTTTTAAAATACCCAAGCAGAAGATCCTTTAAATCTGCCGCGGACTGCAGGGCATTTTGAGAAGCTTTACTTTCCTTGGATCGGTAGGTGGACCAGAAAAAGATTGGCGCATCCAATTGCAGGTGGTTTAAGTGCAAGCGCTGGTCAAATAAAGCTTCCTTAAATCCGATACCCTCAGCTCGAAATAGCGGAATATTAAAATCCACTGCAGAAGTTCTCCCGAGCGCCTGCAACTGTTCTCGCACCTGAGAAGGTTCTGCTGGCTGTATGCTCAGATTTTTAATTTCTAACCGCTCTTTTTTAGAATTGATGGTGAGTTCTTCGGCTAAAAATTCATGGAGGTTGTCCCGTAGTTTTAGACGGTAATCGAATAGGGTCAACTTGATCTCCTGAAACTGAAATTGTTCTTGAAATGGCAACAAAATGCTAGGTTGAACCTTCAGATTTTCAAGTTCAACACTGTAAGTTCCAAGTTCCAAATCCTTACTTTTTTGACCAGATTCCTCTTTGAACAGTAATTCACCCTCGGTAATTGTGAGGGTTTGAATGGCTACTTCATCAATCAAACCTGAGAGTAGGGCTATGAAAGCTGAATTCCTGACTTTGGAATTTTGAGAATTAGTTTCGCGAATCTCTAATTTGGGCTGAAGCAGGGATAGCGTCTCAATTTCCAAATCTCCTTGGCGGTACCACTTTTTCAAATCCACATTCTCAAAGGTAAATTCCGCCAGGTCCAATCGATAGGTGGGCTGAGCGGAGCCCTTAAATGCAGCAGTTGACGGAGGTGATAACTTGAGGTTTGTGCCCGTTAATTCATTTTTAAATGTAGAAGCTTCCAACTTTTCCCCAGACAGCAGGTGTGTACCTCCAGAAAGAAAGACCTGGGCTTTTCCAATTTTCATGGAAGCGTCCGAACCATAGAAAAATTGGCCCCTTCGCTTTAGGCTATCCTCCCCTAAGTAGAAATCGACCATATTCAAATCCAGTTGCTCCAACTGGATCCTGTTGCTCAGTGAATCTTCTTTCGCTCTCTTTAAAAAGCTTGCCCCTTGGATGGATAATTCTTTAATGGAAAATTCGTTCAATTTCCCACGGATAAATGCGTGTAAATCTGCTTCAGGTCCTGTTGAGGAGTATTTAATGGAAGATTGAATCACTTCTATCCGCGGAGCTTTGAGTTTAAGCTCCTCAATGGCCAGCGTAGAAGACCTAAATGCTTGGTTCAAATCGACCTGACCAATATGTAGCTCGGCTAAATCTAAAGCATAGTAGGTGGTACTTTCTTTGCTTAGATCAGGTACCAAGGTAAATTTCTGAAGGTCTATCGTTTGCTCCAAGGAGGAGAGAAAGACACGGTCTGAGGTTATTCGATGGACTCCATCTGGCAAACTGAATGTGGCTTCTTCCAATTCAAATTCGAAGCCACGCGCATTGAATGGGGTTTGCCAGGATTGATTTGGAATCCAATGCAGGTCCAAGGCTTTGAAAGACGCGTCTTTAGCGAGAAGCTCGTTTTGGCTTAAAAAATTAAGAAAGAATACTTGGGCATGATCCACTACTAAACTCCCAACAGTTACAGAAGAAAACGGTAGCCGTCGCAGACTTTTCTTCAATTCGCTTTCCAACAGAACAATTGGAGATTTATTCCTAGAAAGATTGCCTTCTTCTGGCTTGCTGTAGGAGAATTTGGGGCTATCTAATACTTGAAAATTAGGGCCGTCTAACCTGATTTGATGAAAATAAAGCTCCTGATCCCAAATTCCATACCAAAGACCCGTAAAGGATAGTTCATCCAGTGTAAGTTCAAACAAGACCTGTTCAGCAGTCCCCTTCTCAGGATGAACAGGCCTCATTACAATGCCGTCTAGGAAAATTCCTCTTCGAATAAGGGAAAGGTGCACCCGATTGAACTCAAGTTCGTACACCCCATTCACCGATTCATTCACCCGCTTTCGAATCAAGCTTCCTAAAAAAATATTTGCTCCAAAATAAAAGACAAACTCAAGGAAAAGTATTACCAGAAAGGATATCCCTGCTATTCTAAGCCATTTTTTTCTGGAGGCAGACCCCCTTTTGGGTTTTTCCTTAGAATTAGACGTTAGAGACATACAAAAATAATAGGAGTGAAAGATACCAAACTTATTTCCGTATACGAAAAAAGCAGCCATCTGGCTGCTTTTTTAATGCTGTAGGGGAAGGATTCGAACCTCCACGCGGCAGTTAGGCATGAACTTTTGAAACATGCTTTATCCCATTCCGATCTTTACGACCGGCATCCCCACCCCCGAGACAGGAGGGCTTGTCTGCCAATTTCAACACCCTACAAGATAGATTTAAAGCGGATAGTCGCTTTTGCGTGAGCCTTAAACTCAACAAGAGTAAATGTATAAAAAAGTGGTTTTACTTAAAAATATTTTAAGTAATAAGTTATTTTTTTACGGTTTATTTATTTAAACGGCGAATTTGTTGCTTTTTCGATATTTAAATTGGGGTTAAAAACTAGGGGAAATGCCGTTTTCGAAATTTTGGAGTAGCCGGAAAATTCAAAAAATAACCTTGAGGCAGTTCGGTTTGGGCAAATAAAAAAACCATGAAAAAAATTCATGGTTTTAGTCAATTAACAATAAACCCAAAATAACCTGTTGTAAGAGAAGGAGTTGAACCTTCAAAGTAACAAACACAAAAGATTTCTATTTGTTTACTTTTCCTGAATTGACTGCTTTTTTGTCAATTATTTTTTGCCCTACAAAATCTGTTGACGTCCTAAAACTACAACAAGACAAAGGTACAAAATGAGGCTGTCTGATTACACATATTTCAACAAATCTTCTAAAAATTTACATTATTTTTAAGGAAATCGATTGAAATATATCAAGCTGTAAATTTTTTGAGTGTTTGGCCAATTAAAATTGAGGAATTGGCATAAAAAATCAGGCTGTTTGTTTAACCAGTGGGTTTTTGAATCCTGCCTTTTCTGTTTTTTCAAAAAAATCAACTCAGTCTACCTGCACATACTGCTCCCATTTCTGCAAGACCGTTGAAAAATCTGCTGGCAGCGGCGCCTCAAAGTAGAGGTTTTTCTTCGTGATTGGGTGCACAAATCCCAAACTCATCGCATGCAACGCTTGCCTCGGCATTGCATCAAAACAATTGCTGATAAAGCTCTTGTATTTCGCAAATTGAGTCCCCTTTCGAATCTTATCTCCGCCGTACATCGCGTCATTGAATAGCGGATGTCCTAAAAATTTAAAGTGCGCACGAATCTGGTGCGTTCTCCCTGTTTCCAAGGTACACTGCACCAACGAAACATACCGAAGACGCTTCAACACCTTCCAATGCGTAATGGCATGCTTGCCTTGACTGCCATCCGGAAATACTTCCATTACCTTGCGGTCTTTGGCACTGCGTCCCACATGCCCTACGATAGTGCCTTCATCCGCTTCTGGCTCACCCCAAACCAAGGCCAAATAGGTGCGCTGAATGGTGTGGTAAAAAAATTGAGCCGCCAATGGCGCCATGGTCTCCTCTGTTTTGGCAATCACCAACAAGCCCGAAGTATCTTTGTCAATCCGATGAACCAAACCTGGGCGACCTACATTGCCTTTCATTTCCGGAAGGTTCTGAAAATGATACACCAGCCCATTCACCAAGGTTCCAGACCAATTGCCATGAGCCGGATGCACAACCATTCCTGGAGGTTTATTGACCACCAAAAGATCCGTATCCTCATAAACAATGTCCAAAGCGATATTCTCCGAAATGACCTCGGTATCACGCGGAGGCTTCTCTAGGAGCACTCGAATGTCATCTAAGCCTTTGATCTTGTAATTGGACTTCACCGAATGCCCATTGACCTGAACGCCTCCCGAATCAATCGTCTGCTGCACCTTGTTGCGCGTCGCATTCGCAATTCGCTCCGTTAAAAATTTGTCAATCCGAACTGAAGATTGACCCTTGTCGACCAAAATACGATGGTGCTCATACAAGGCTAACTCATCCTCTTCAAATTCTTCTTCCAGGTGCTGTTCGCTCATGACACAAAAATAGAAGGATGTCCCGTAACTTTGTCAAAATAGTTTGAATGCTTCACCCCCCACACATCCCAAGCACCCTACTCAAGCACCCACTACTCGATCAACTGAAAGTGGAACTAGAAGTGCTACGCTTGGATCAAGTTCATCCAACTGTTTCGGGGAATAAATTTTTCAAACTAAAATACAACCTGGAAGAAGCCCTAAAGCAAAATCATAGGCAAGTGCTGACTTTTGGAGGCGCCTATTCCAATCATATTTACGCTACTGCCGCAGCAGCCAAACTAGCAGGCCTCCAATCCATAGGCATTATCAGAGGAGAAGTATCGGATGAGAATAATCCAACCCTGAGATCTGCAAAAGATGCAGGAATGGTCCTGAAAGGCATTTCTCGAGAATTGTATCGCAGCAAAACCCATCCTGAGTATTTAGAACAACTCCGCCAAGAGTTGGGTGAATTTTACCTCATCCCGGAGGGAGGTACCAATGCCCTCGCCATCCAAGGCACCACTGAAATCTTGAGCCATGCAGCTGCACACTTTAGCCACCTCGCCACGCCTATTGGCACCGGGGGCACCTTCGCTGGATTGGCTAATTCAATCCTACCCCAACAGGAACTGCTCGGAATCTCAGCCTTGAAAGGTGAGGGCATCCAAGAGGAAATGAAGCTGCTGCTACAAACTCACGGCATTCAGCCACAAGGAAGTGTTTCCATCTGGACGCAATACCATCATGGGGGCTATGCCAAATGGACCTCCGAATTGATTGAATTTATCCATTGGTTCTGGGAATCTTTCGGCATCCCACTAGATCCGATCTACACGGGAAAAATGGCTTTTGCCTGTTGGGATTTGCTGCAAAAAAAATACTTCAACCCAGGATCCAGAGTGCTGCTTATCCATACGGGAGGTCTCCAAGGAAATCTTGGATTCACTCAGCGCACAGGCATCGAGCTTCCTAGTCTTTGATCGTGAAAAAATCCTCGGATTCCTGAGGATGCAACTGCAATACATTTGCAGCAGCAAGGCGAACAAGGGTTTTTGAAGCCATGTAAAAGGGAATGTGCGCCGCTTTGGAGAACTCTTTCAGCGTGATTTTTCCCTTCTCCTCCAAAAATTTCATCAATACCTCCTCCTTTTTCCCGTAGGTAAAAACGGTGTCCCTAGGAACTCTACTTTTTCGAAGGAGCTCCCAGACCTCTCGGCTAGCCTGAACGGTTCGATCTTGCACTCGGATGTAGGAAACTTTCTTTTCCTCAGCCCATAAATAATGTGGGCGATCTGGGCTATGTGGAATGCGGAAAACTGCCACTCCTTTTTTCTCGGATAATTTTACAGTGGCTACCTCCACCTGCAAGGGAGGAAAAATAAGGGTTCGTATGGCTTTATCCATTACAAAAATCTCTTCTTCAATGAAGCGCTGTCCACTGACCGTGCCGTCATCGTCCACCCCAATCAACAAGGTTCCTCCTTGGGTATTTGCTAAGGCAATGACCTCTCGCACAATTTTTTCGGGGTAGGCAGCCTTTTTCTTGAACTCAATTTGGAGTCCTTCGCCCTTACCTGCCAATTCTTTTACTTCCTGAAGGGTCATGATGGTGCGTTCGAGTCGTTTAGATGCCTCGGGTCAGTTCTTCCAATCGTTTCTTTTGAGCCATCCACTCATCTCTTAACCGCGCAGCCTCCATGAAGTTCAATTCTTTGGCAGCTTTTTCCATTCCCTTTTGCGTTTGCTGGATCAGCTTCTCCAATTTTTCAGTACTGAGGTACTGCACCACGGGATCTGCCACCAAGGAAGCTTCCCCTGGCATGGGCTCTGCATACATTTTTGGGTTTTTCTTGGAATCTGCCACCTTCGTTTGGCCCATGATCTTTTCCCGAGACTTGATGACGGTAGTCGGGGTGATGTCATGTTCAAGGTTGTAGGCAATCTGAAGCGCTCGTCTTCGCTTGGTTTCATCTATGGCCGCCTGCATCGAATCCGTAATCCGGTCGGCATACATGATCACCCGACCTTCGGAATTTCGGGCAGCACGACCAATCGTCTGCACGAGGGACCGTTCATTTCTCAAAAATCCCTCCTTGTCGGCATCCAAAATAGCGACCAAGGCCACTTCTGGTAAATCGAGTCCCTCCCGAAGCAAATTGACCCCTACCAATACATCAAAAACGCCAAGTCGCAGTTCTCGAAGAATCTCCACGCGATCCAAGGTTTTGACTTCCGAGTGGATGTACCGCGACTTTACCCCAGCACGCTCCAAGTACTTTTGAAGCTCTTCTGCCATTCGCTTCGTCAGGGTAGTCACTAGGACGCGAGCTTCATTTTTGATGGTTTGGTCGATTTCTTCCAACAAGTCATCGAGCTGATTCAAGCTCGGCCGCACCTCTATCGTTGGATCCAAAAGCCCAGTAGGTCGGATGATCTGCTCCACCACTACCCCTTCGGTTAAGGTCAGTTCGTAGTCTGCTGGTGTGGCCGACACGTAGACAATCTGGTTGATCAGCTGCTCAAACTCCTCAAACTTCAGCGGTCGGTTGTCCAAGGCAGAGGGCAATCGAAAGCCGTAGTCCACCAAGTTGACTTTTCGAGAACGGTCACCACCCCACATCGCTCGAACCTGTGGCACCGTCACGTGACTTTCATCAATCACGAGCAGGTAATCCTCCGGAAAATAGTCCAACAAGCAAAATGGGCGTGTGCCCGGCTTCCTCCGGTCAAAGTAGCGGGAGTAGTTTTCTACCCCAGAGCAATAGCCCAGTTCCCGGATCATCTCTAGGTCAAATTCGGTACGCTCCTGTAGTCTTTTTGCTTCCAAAAATTTGCCTTCCTTTTCAAAAAAGCTGAGCTGCGCCATCAAGTCATCCTGGATTTCATGAATGGCCGTATCAATGGTATCTCTGCCAGTTACGAAAAGATTGGCGGGAAAAATGGAAATGATCTTTTCATCCGAAAGCTTCTTCCCTGTGCTGGGTTCAATCCGCTGAATGGCTTCGATCTCATCCCCCCAAAAAATGATGCGGTAAGCGAAATCTGCATAGGCCACGTAGACATCAACCGTGTCTCCCTTGACCCGAAAAGTGCCGCGCGTCAAGTCTTGTTGGGTGCGGCTGTACAAGATATCCACCAACTTAAATAGGAGCTGGTTTCTTGGAATTCGATCTCCTTCCTGGAGGCGCAAGATATTTTTGCCAAATTCTTCCGGATTGCCAATGCCATAGATGCAGGAAACAGAAGCCACCACAATCACGTCCCTACGTCCAGAAAGTAGGGCGGAAGTGGCACTCAAACGAAGCTTTTCGATCTCCTCATTGATGCTGAGGTCTTTCTCGATGTAGGTGCCTGAACTAGGAATAAAGGCTTCGGGCTGGTAGTAGTCGTAGTAGGAAATGAAATATTCGACCGCATTGTCGGGAAAAAACTGTTTGAACTCCCCATAAAGCTGGGCAGCTAAGGTCTTGTTGTGACTCAGGACTAGCGTAGGCCGTTGGGTTTGTTGAATGACATTCGCGATCGTAAAGGTCTTCCCCGATCCGGTCACCCCTAGCAGTACCTGTGCGTTATCGCCCGCTTTCAAACCCGATACAAGCTCTTTTATGGCCTGTGGCTGATCGCCTGTTGGCTTGTAATCTGAGGTAAGTTTAAATTCCATAGCGTATCTCCAACACCAATTAGGGGTATAAAGGTTTAGGTAACTCCCAAATTAGTTGGAGCGTACTTATGCCACCTTTTTTCGATTGTAAAATAGAAAGTTAGCTCGTAGCAATAGGAGCAATAGAATTGGAATCAATGCGGGGGAGAAGGATTGCATGCCAAAGATCCAGAACAACAGGGTCATCACTGTTGCTCCCATTACAAACAACAGGTAGGAAGAAATCCAGGTAGCATTGGGACGGGCAAGCAATCCCCAAACCAATACCAGGTGCCCTGGAAATGCCCAGAGGATATTCCAATTCCAAATGGTTGCGGAATGATCCGTAAAAAACCAAAGGAAAGCAACCACCAGCCCTAGGATTCCAACTGACCCAAAAAGAGCGACATCTAGCCCTTTCATCAGCTTGCCTTTCTTAAATCCATACAAGGTCAATGCTGCAAATAGGACTACTAAAAACCAGAAGATTACGGTCGGATTGAGCAGAGACTGCTGTCCCTCTTCCTTGGGGTACTCCAAAAGCACTCGGCTTTGTTTCACCAAGGGTCGGGAAACTCCATTTTCAACAATGGTCGCATTCGCAAATGCCTGTTCCATGTAAGTAGGCAAAAACTGTTTTTCTAGTTCCGTAGCTGGGCGATCTATCACTGCTCCTAGCGCAAGGTCAATTCCAAAATCTGCCCAAGGGAGAGGCAGTACAAATTCATCAATCAAATTCCGAAAGGTCTTTTCCTCTTTTACAGAATCAGACCATACCAACTGCTCTCCCATCGCGATATCAAAGGCATCTCGGATTTTAGTTGCACAGTTGTTGTAGAAAAAATCATACTTGTAAAACCGTCTTTCGGGAGCGTACTGTGCATCCAAGTGCTGCAGGAGAAAGTCTTTTTGCTCCTGATTCAAATCCAAAACCTGCTCCCGAAGCCCACGCTTGTAGTAATCGTATTCAATGATAAAACGATCGTAGGGGACTACACTGAGCATGTAGTTGAGCTTTCCCGTAGCAAACTTTCCATAAAAATTAGGCGTATCAAAGTCAAAGGTGCCGAAGTTAAAGACCAGGTCTCTGCCGTCCGGCCCGATTTCACGCAGGCGAATGGCACTATGCCCAAAGGAAGAGTACAGCTCCGTACCAGGATCTGCGGTCAGCAAACTTACTTCCCAAAATTGCGCTTTTGCAGGAGTTAGCCCTACGAAGCTCAAAAGAATTAGGAGGAATCCTAGCTTGTATTTCGCCATCATTTTTTAACTTGATTTACTTTTTAAACTACTTTCCAATGGATATTTTTTACAATCACCTGTCCCCATCTGGGTTCCATTTTCAGCGTACAATATACAGCATATTCCTAGCAGTTGTATCCCTACTTCTCTTTCTAAACCCTTGCTATGGTCAAGAAATTGGCGCCTACAAAACCCGTGCTTCCGGAGATTTTAATCAAATATCAATCTGGGAAGTTTGGAATGGAACAGCATGGCTACCTGCTGCGCAAAAACCCGGAAAAGAACAGGACATCTACATCGATCAAACCCATAGCATCAGGCTCCTAGGCAATGAGGCTGTCAAAAGTGTTTTTATTTATCTTGAGAATAGGCAAAAACTAAACCTAAACGGCAACAACCTCGACGTGTATGGGAGCTTGGCAGCCTTTACAGACGCTGCCCCAGGAAACCCAAAACCTGCCGGGAGCAGCCAAAACTGGATAGGTAACTCCCCAAGCAGCAGCTTGACTTTCAAAGGAACAAGCCGGGTGATTGTGGAGAAAAATAGCTGGAGTGCGGAAACCACCCGAAGCCGCTTCGCGGTAATTTTTGACCCGGGACCTGGACAAGTACTCACATTGATGGCACCCATGAAAGCACTTTCCTTTCGCCTGCGCTCCGGCATCCTAGATCAAAAAAGAGACCGAACCTCCTCCTCTGCTGCCTGCTTCACCCTCTCCTTCAACACCGAAAATGGTGTCTTTGGTGCTGGCCCTTTTGGGGACTTCACCATAGAATCAGGCGCCACCTTTCGCTCAGAATGCAATGCCAATCTGATCAATCGCTCAGCAAGTGGATTGAGCTCAGCCCTCCTTTTTGAGCTACAGCGCGAAGGCCACCTCGTTCTCCAGGGGACTAGACCCACCATCGAAGCAAAACAGTTTCTACTGAATGGTACCGTCATCTTCGAAGGTGCCCAAGGAGCCATCAGCTTTCTATCCAGTACCTATCCCAACTCAAGTCGCCCTAGCGAGCTACGAAATCTGGAATTACAGGGGGCACATCTACTGCTACTTCCAGAGGCACTTTCCCTGAAAGGCAACCTGCTGCAGCAAGGTTCAGGAACTTTTAACGGTACCGATACCCACCTTAGCCTGTCTGGAGAAGAAGATCAACTCCTCATCGGAAACAACTTGAATCTAAACTCCCTGACGGTAGACAAATCTGGTGGTACTGTGCACATCCAGCAGAACCTGGTCGTAGGGCGGCAATTTACGCTAACGAAAGGAGCCCTCGACTTTCATGGAAACACCCTACAGCTCAATAAATCTGGACTGGGAGGCTACCGATACAGCAATGGATCTTGGAGAAATCTTGCCCTTCTCAGCTACGACGGGCTTCCTCCACTACTCGACGAACACAACGCCACCTTCCCCTTTGAGGACCTTAAAAATGGAGGAAAGCGTTGGCTTCAACTTCTGGGCTCTCCCCCTCCTACAGGCAAATTGCGAATCGAATTTGTGGAAGAGGTAGGGGCCAACCACGATGCCAATTTCCAGGATGTGGATGGAACGACCATTTTATACCAGCTCAACAGTTACTTTAAAGTTTCAGTGGAGCCGGTACTTGGCGAAGGAGATCTTGAGTTTCGCATAGCTGCTGACAGCCTTCTGATCGACCAGGTGGAAGACCTCAGGCTAGTGAAACAAGATCAAGCTGGACCTGGAATTCCACTTCAAGGAGTTGCAGTAAATTTGCCCTGGGCTAGGAGAAGGGTCAATTGGGCAGACCTCTCGGGGCATGAATGGACCATCGGAAGCTTTAGAGAAGCCACGGTCCTTCCCCTCAGAACTAACGTAAAGCCAAATGAAGACGGAACTTTTTCATACCAAAACGCTGCCTTAACTCCGTGCCTATCCGATAGATTTAGAGCAGGCCGACCTCCTATTTTGAATTGGAGGCCAAGGGATTTTCGAAGATTTCCCTAACTTTCTAGAACTACGAGCCCATTTAACCCCATGACCTTACTCTTTGTCTTTCTTTCCATTGCCTTATTGGTCCTGCTGATCGTCTGGGCCAAGTTGAATCCCTTCCTTTCCTTTTTAATTTCTGCAATTGCTGCTGGATTCTTGTTGGGTTTGCCCGCAGACCAGGTAGCGAGCTCCATTCAAAAAGGGATGGGAACACTGTTGGGAGACTTGGTCATTGTCATTGTCACTGGAGCGATGCTGGGCAAACTAGTTGCTGAAAGTGGTGCCGCCCAGCGAATTGCGAGTTTCTTGATGGGGGTCTTTGGTGAAAAATACATCACCTGGGCCATGGCCTTAACTGGCCTTGTCGTAGGCATCCCCTTATTTTACAATGTAGGATTTGTTCTGCTCGTACCGTTGGCCTTCACCCTTTCCTACCAATACAAATTACCTGCGGTGTATGTGGGCCTGCCCCTACTAGCTGCCTTGTCGGTCACCCATGGATTTCTCCCTCCGCACCCTTCGCCAGCAGCTTTGGTGGGTCAATTTGGAGCCAATATGGGCCTCACACTTCTTTATGGAGGTATTATTGCAATTCCGACCATCATCCTTGCGGGACCCTTACTTGCCCCCTTTCTCAAAAATATCCAGTCAACTCCCTTAAAAACATTTCAAGCAGATCCCAAGCCCGAAGCCGAACTTCCAGGCATCGGTAACAGTGTACTGACCGCCTTACTTCCAGTAGTACTCCTTGTGATTACCACCCTACTCTCCATGTCGGTAGCTGCAGAGGACCCCTTACGGCCCCTTCTCAACTTTCTAGCCAATCCGAGTGTCGTGATGCTGGTTTCGGTAGCCTATGCTACTTATTCCCTTGGTCTGCGTAGAAAGCAATCCATGACGCAATTGATGGACATCTATACCCTTGCCACAAAGGACATTTCAATGATCTTATTGATTGTGGCAGGTGCGGGTGCTTTGAAACAGATTTTTACAGATTCTGGGGTGAGCATGGAGCTGGCTGAGGGCATACAATCCTGGGACATGCACCCACTCATTTTGGCCTGGTTGATTACCGCTGTGATCCGTGTAGCAGTGGGCTCTGCTACTGTGGCAGGCCTGACTACAGCAGGGATTATCGCTCCACTAGTACCGACACTAAACGTAGATCCCAATTTATTGGTGCTCTCCATTGGGGCAGGGAGCTTGGTGTTTTCGCACTTCAATGATGGAGGCTTTTGGATGTTTAAAGAATACTTCAACCTCAGCGTCAAAGATACGCTGCGCTCCTGGACGCTGATGGAAACGGTGGTAGCTGTCGCAGGATTGGGCGGAGTACTCCTGCTCGATCTGATTCTCTAAGCCCAAAAAGGACATTGACTCCTCTAAAAATTCATACTTTAGCAGACCCAGAACCATTTATACCATTAATTGAATCACAATTCCAACAGCAATACTATATGACTAGTCCTGAACAAAATTTCGCACAACTTGGCTTGATCCTCCCTCCAGCACCAAAGCCTCTAGGCGTGTACATGCCCAGCTTGGTGGTGGGTAATTTTCTTTACCTCTCTGGCCATGGAACCGTGACTCAAGACGGAAGCTTGATTATTGGTAGAATCGGTGAAGATCTGGATATCGAGCAGGGCAAACTTGCAGCAAGACAAGTAGGGCTAGCCATGTTGGCTACGATTAAGGAATCCATTGGCTCTTTGGACAAAGTAAAACGAGTGATCAAGGTGCTGGGCATGGTCAACTGTGTATCCTCTTTTGAAAGACACCCTTATGTCATGAATGGCTGCAGCGAACTCTTTGCAGCAGTTTGGGGAAAAGAAATGGGCATCGGGGTACGCTCCGCTGTAGGAATGGGCTCCTTACCAGACAATATCCCTGTAGAAATAGAGGGGCTATTTGAACTGCATTAAGATCAAGGATCCACCAAGGCCTTGTAGGACTGAAATAAAGCCAGCACATCGCGGACATACTTGACTGCGATGTGCCCTTTGGCATAGCCACTTTTGACCACCGGATCCCGGTAGTATTTGGGGTCGCTTTTTAGGTTCAAAAAGTTGGAAACCTCCTGCCAGCTTTGCGTATTTTTTCGATACTTCAAAGTCAACCTCCAGGCATCATCCACATGCCCTTGTCCGATGGTATAGGAGGCCAAAATAAACTTAATTCGCTCATTGGTCTCAGGAACTCGTTCCAACCAAAATTTATCCAAGTACTGCAGGTACTTCACGCCTCCTTTCAGAGACTCTACCGGATCATTGGGATTGGTCACCCCAAATCGCTCCAGCGTCACCGGCATCAACTGCAACAATCCCTGAGCGCCAGCATAGGAAAGGGCTGTAGTATCAAATCTAGATTCCTTGTACACCAAGGCTGCCAGAAGGCGCCAATCCCATCCGAGGGATTGTGCATGATCTTGGATAAGTTCATCGTAAACGGAAATTTGATTTCCTCCAAGTGAGGAATAGGTACTCGTGGCACGAGCATATTGATTTTTGGAATTCAAAAAGTACCTCGCATAGGTACGCGGAATGAACACCTTCTTTTTGGCTACTAGCCAACTATTCACTGCTTGGAGCAAATTGGTCGAGGTACTCCGCAGAGCCCAAGTTACAGGCTCTTCTTTAGATACCTCCAGCCCGAGCTGCAGTTCATCGTAGTAGGTGGCGTTAGTTTGCGCCACATTCTTTTCAGCAACGGTCCAGCGCAGTTCTTGCTCATAGACGCGGTCAAGCAAGGTTTCTTCGTGGTCAGGAGCCTCAAGGATCGTAAACCCAAGGCGGAGCGAATCTTTTAGCTGCTCAAGTTGGCTCTTGTACAAAGCTCCTTTTCGTACAACTACGGTATCTTGTCCAAGGCTATCCCAGGATGTCAACTTTTCTCTCCCAACAAGTACCGTGCTGATCGTGCCTAGCGATTCGGTAAAGGACACAAAGGTTTCCCGCTCAGCATTCTGCGTCACGTTCATGGCAATCAAATCCACCTTGCCTTCCTCTAAATTGGTGAAGGCTTCATCAATGTCGGAAGCCACCACAAATTCGATTTGGACCCCCAATTCCTTGCCAAGATCTAAGAGAAGCTCGTATTCATAGCCCATCCTTCTTCCTCGGTAGATGTAAAAGCTGCTGGAATTGTTGTCCACGGCAACGCGCAAGGTACCACGGGAAATAATCCCTTCCTTATCTAGAATAAATTCTTGTTTTGAGGGCTGGATAAACCAGTTATTCAGGTAACCAATGGTCCCTGCAGCCAAAATTGCTACTGCGACTACAACGAATATTGCTTTAGTTTTTCCCATTTCTGAACAGCAATGCTGCTAGTTTGGGTATACTTGGCAAAGCCTATGCCAAATTTTATTCTGCGATTTTCCTTTAACCAAAAAAAAGAGGCCGAAGCCTCTTTATATTTTTAATTCACAGGGACCTCAAAGGGGTCCAAGCTGCTGGTGAAAAAGATCTTTCCTGACAAGCGCAGCAGCTCAATCTCTTGTTGTTTGATCTGAAAAATAGAGGTAATTAGTCTATTTTCTGCAGAAAGAAGATTGACTTGCGCATCTCGAAACTCAAGGTAGGAGGCAATACCTAATCTGAATCGTTCCAAAGCAATTTCTGAGTTTTCTTTGGCCACTTGGTAATTCGTCTGTTCGATGGAAAGTAGACCTAGGTTATTCTCATAGGTGTTGTAAGCTCGTTGAATATCAGACTTCAGTTGGATTTCGTACTGCTCCAAGGAATAATCCTGAATACGCTGATTCACCTTTGCGCTTTGAATTCGTCGATTGAGGGTCAATCCACTAAACAAATTGAAGGTGATGGTGCCTCCATAGTTGAGGCCTTGCCGTTCATTTTGAATTAAGAAGCCGGCGTCTGAGTTAAACACAGAATTGTTGAAACTTGAATTCAGGTTGATGCCAGGAAGCCTTGAGGCTTGGAGTTCTTTGATGCGAAGGAAAGCTTCGTTGTTATTTCGTTGGTTGACAAGTAAAAGCTTGTTCTCTAAAAATGCACTTTCATAAAGCGTCTCAAGAGCCAATCGATCTCCAATGGTAATGGTGCTGTCCTGAATCAGGAAGTTGGTATCAGGATCCGCTGCGAGCAATTCATTCAAGTTGACCCGTGCATTCTGGATGACTTGGTACTGAGTCATCAATAAGCTGGAATCCCCATTGTAGTCCACTTGGGCTGCGAGAAAATCTCTTTTTCCTGCTCCACCCAATTCATACTGTGCTTGGGAGATATCCAATCTCGCCTTACTCAAGAACAAAGTTTGCTGCAGCACTTTTAGGCGCTGCAACTCCAATATCAATCGGTAATAGGCGGTGGAAATCCCTGCCACTGTATTTTCTACGATGATTTTTGCATCCAAGTCACTGATTTCTTCCAACATCCCAAGTCTACGCATGGTCAGCAAGGATTCTGGTCTAAATCCATAAATCCCAACAAAGCTGTAGGCTTTGTTTCTTGATTTTGCTGCGTCGATTTCCCGTGGATTATCGGGAGATGTCGCAAACGTCTGCGTCACATCTTCTGTGGAAAAATTACGTAGGTAGTTGGCATTTAGGGAAGGCATGAATAAACTTCCTGCAGCTATTTTTGTATCTAGCTCTCGCAGGTTCCGGTTTTCAACTCCAATTTTTACTTGGAGGTTATTCTCCAATCCCAATTGCAGCGCTTTTTCAAGATCTAGCGGTTCCTGAACTTGCGCCCATACCGATAGGGCTGGTAGCAGGAATGCAAGCAAAAGTGTTCCTATTTTCATACTGTTTTTGCTAAAACGCCTTTTTTGGAAGTTAAATAGGTGTACACCCCAGGAATTACGAAGAGTGTCAATACCGTAGCAAAGGCAAGACCTCCAATAACTGCAGCTCCCATAGGCACCCTACTTTCTGCTCCAGCACCCAAGGCCAAAGCAATGGGTAAAATTCCTAGAATCGTAGACATACTTGTCATTAAAATCGGTCGAAGTCGTGCTACTGCCGCCCCAAAAATAGCTTCCTCAACATCCATTCCTTCTTCTTTACGCTGGTTGGCAAACTCAACAATCAAAATTCCGTTTTTGGTCACCAAACCAATCAGCATGATGATACCAATCTGACTGAAAATGTTGAGTGTAAAATCAAATGCCCAGAGCGTAGCCAAAGCACCAAAAATGGCCAAAGGTACCGTGAACATGATTGTCAAAGGATCGGTAAAACTTTCAAACTGTGCTGAAAGGACTAAGTAAATCAATACCAAAGCAAAAATAAAGGCAAACAACAAGCTGTTGGAGCTCTCTCTAAATTCCTTGGAAGGTCCAGAAACATCCGTAGCATAGGAATCGTCCAATACTTCAGCAGCTATTTTATCCATCTCATCCAAGCCTGCGCCGATGGTCACCCCATCTGCTAAGTTGGCGGAAACGGTCGCACTCACAAATCGATTGAATCGATAGAGCTGAGGTGGCGTACTTTTCTCTACCACACGCACCAAGTTATCCAATTGAACCAGCTGTCCATTATCTCCTCGAACATATAGCATGCGCAAGTTCACCGGTTCATTTCGGTCCTGAAGCTGCATCTCGCCCACTACCTGGTACTGCTTGCCCCCTTTGATAAAGTAGGCAAATCGCTGTCCCGAATAGGATAGCTGAAGGGTACGCGCGATCTCTTGAACAGAAACGCCCATATTTCGTGCTCGCTCCCGGTCAATCTCAATTTCCAATTCAGGCTTGGTAAACTTCAGGTTGATGTCGGTGAAAATGAAGGCAGGATTTTGGGCAGCCTTCTCCATAAACTTCGGGATGACTGCTTTTAATTTTTCCAAAGTAGGGGCCTGTATCACGTACTGAACGGGTAGACCTCCACGACGATCGCCAATGGAAGCGGGCTGCTGCGCAAAAGCACGAACTGCAGTTACTCCTTTGAGCGAACCATTGATTTGGGTAAATATTTCCTGCTGGGTACGGGAACGCTGGGAAGCATCCGTCAACATGAGACGAATAAATCCAGAGTTGGTATTAGCCGTGCCCCATCCTGGTGAAGTCATACTTGTCATACTGGCAACTTCCGATTTCGGAAGTTCCTTCTGAAGCTGTGTATTCAAGTTGGTGATGACCTGATCCATAAAGGAGAAGGTGGCTCCCTCGGGACCGGTCATGTTGATTCGCAATTCCGAGCGATCCTCCATCGGCACAAGCTCAGTTTGGAGGTTGGTGAAAAACCAATAAATCCCCAATCCCATGGCAAGAATGATGGGAAAAGAAATCCATTTAATCTTCATGAATTTTGTCAACGCTGCATCATATGCTTCATTTAGCCAAACAAAGAAAGGTTCGGTAAACCGATAAAACGCATTTTGCTTGCTGCGATGCTTAAGCATTTTCGCGCTCAGCATGGGGGTCATCGTCAAGGCCACAAAAGCAGAAATGATTACCGAGCCGGCAACTACAATTCCGAATTCACGAAATAATCTTCCCGTGGTACCCGTCAAGAAAATTACGGGAAGGAAAACTGCCGCTAGGGCAACTGTGGTCGCAATTACTGCAAAAAATATTTCCTCCGAACCTTTGGCAGCAGCCTCCATGGGCTTTTCTCCCTTTTCAATTCTGGCATAAATGTTTTCCAATACCACGATGGCATCATCTACCACCAAACCAATTGATAGTACGATCCCCAACAGGGTAAGCACATTGATGGAAAAGTCCATCAAATACATGATAAAAAATACCCCAATCAAGGAAATGGGAATAGTAACAACTGGAATAAAAGTAGTTCTCCAGTCACGGAGAAAAAGAAAAATAATTGCCACCACAAGAATGAAAGCAGTGATGATGGTTTCTTCCACCTCGGAAATCGACTGTCGGATGTAGGAAGTGCCGTCAAATCCAAGTTCCACGCCAATATCGGCAGGCAAGTCCTTTTTGATAAACTCCAATCGCTTGTAGAACTCATCCGCAATTTCAATGTTGTTGGATCCAGGAAGCGGAACCAATACTACTGCTACCATCGGCACACCATCGCGTCGTAGTAAGGTTTTTTCATTCAAGGCAGAAAGCTCTGCTGTACCGATATCTTGGAAGCGAACTAGGTTGGATTCACTTTCTTTAATGATCAACTCATTGAATTCTTGAGGGGAGCTCAAACGACTTTTTGTTCGAACTGAAAGTTCGATGCTTTGCCCTTCAATTCTTCCAGAAGGAAGCTCCACATTTTCAGTTTGGATTTTGCTCAAGACATCCATAGGAGTAATTCCATAGGAAGCCATTTTGAGGGGGTCCATTCGCAAGCGGATGGCATATTCTTTTTCGCCCCAGATCTGAACCCTACTTACTCCAGGGATGGTCTGTAAGCGTTCTTTGAACACATTATCCGCAATTTCGGTAAGCTCTAGCAAGCTTCTGCTATCACTTTTTACGTTCACGCCCACAATGGGCTGAGAATCTCCGTCAGCTTTAGAAACTACTGGAGGGTCAGCATCAGGTGGTAGACTGCGTTGCGCACCAGAAACCTTATCCCGTACGTCATTCGCTGCAGCTTCAAGGTCAGCGCCTACCTCAAACTCTACCGTAATATTGCTTCTTCCATCTGCACTCGTGGAGGTTAGGGATTTGATCCCCTGGATACCATTGATCTGCTCTTCAAGTGGCTCTGTAATTTGCGCCAAGATGACGTCTGAATTAGCTCCCACATAGGAAGTACTCACATTGATGACCGGAGGATCCACAGAAGGATATTCCCGTACCCCCAATAGCGATATGCCTATCCCGCCGAAGATTAGAATCACCAGTGACATCACAATGGCCAATACAGGCCTTTTGATACTTATGCTTGAAAGACTAGCCATGAGATTGCTTAGTTAATGGTTGTAGGCTTGACAGGCATGCCCTGTCTGACTTGCATCACACCGGTAGTAAGCACCAAGTCCCCCTCTTTCAATCCAGAGATTACTTGAACTTGCGTATCTGTTCGCGTACCGATTTCAATCATCCGCTGTTCTGCATTTCCATCCGCCCCTACTACAAACACCTTGTAGCCAGACAATTCAGGAATTACAGATTCAGCTGGAACCAATAAGGCATCTTCTTTAACATCCAGCACAAACCGAATCTTTACAAACATTCCCGGCAAGTATTTACCGCTTTTGTTGGGGCTTTGTGCTCTTAATTTGAGGGTTCGGGTAGCCGCGTCGATCTGAGGCTCAAAGGCATATACTTTTCCTTCCACCTCTTCGGTTGAGGATTCACTACTGAAGTAGATCGAAGAGCCTTCTGCTACTAGGCCTGCATAGCGCTCAGGAATAGAGAACTCCAATTTGATTGGGTCAATGTTGACAATGCTTACAATGACATTGGAAGCATTGATTACCGCTCCTTCGGAAACTTGACGAAGACCCAATCGCCCATTAAAGGGTGCACGGATCACAGTCTTCTCCAATTGTGCTTGCACCAACTTGATATCGGAAAGGGCGGTATTGTATTGATTCAGTACAATATCGTATTCCTCTTGGCTGATGGCCTCGCGTGCTAGGAGCTGCTTCTGTCTTGACTCCTGGGTTTGAACCAATTTTTGGGTGTATTGAAGGCGCTGGTACTGGGCTTGAAGTTCATTGTCATTGAGGTACAACAATGGGGTCCCCTTAGCTACGTATTGCCCTTCTTTAAAATTCACTTTGGTCACCAAACCACTAATCTCGGGCTTGATATCTACCGATTCATTCGGTAAGATAGTGCCTGATACTTGCAACTGGTTATTAAGGGTCTCCTTTTTTAGCTGAATTACATTCACCACTAAAGGCTCTGCGTTGCCTCCTCCTTTTTGGCCAGCAGGTGCAGCGCCTTCACCATTTGGTTGCGTACCGAGTCTTGGATAAAAATAAGCTACCGCCAGTAGCAAGATGATGCCAAGAACTAGAAAGATTTTGGTTTGTTTTTTCATTGGTAGAATAGGCAGTTACTGTTGGTTTTTTATAAAAGCAATAGAGAGCTGGTTGAACTCATCTGGTTTTTCCACGTTGACAACATGCCCACAGGTATCCAAAACACGGAGAATTGAATTTTTGTGGTAACGAATTAAATTTTTGACTGGCTCCAAAAACATCACATCCTGATCTCCCATTACGTAAAGTGTGGGGATTCCTAGATCTTTTTCCTTGAAATATCGGAGCAATGGATTGATGTCTCTGGTCAATTTAAACCAGCGAATAAACTCTTTTTGGCAGAGCTTTTGGGCCTCATGAATGAAGAGGTTGCGCGACTCTGCATGCTGCTTTCGAGGCATAATTACAAAAGCAAAAAGTCGGTACAACCACATGTACGGAATGATGCGCTTGAAGGTGTTGCCAAGAAAGACCAAAAGTCTACTTTGAACAGTCAATCGAGTAACTGCTCCAGCCATGACTAGGGATTTGACACGTGACGGAGCCATCTCTGCAAGCTGTCTAGCCAAGATGGTGCCCAAAGAAACGCCCATAAAATGAGCTGGAGGAAGCTTGAGGTGATCTAATACCTCTAAAATATCTTTGGTGACTGCCTCAAAGGTATACTGCTGCTTCCAGATGGCTTCAGGCATTTCTGCTGATTTGCCATGACCGCGAAGGTCGATCAAGAGCAGGTTAAAATCTTTCTGAAAATCACGCAGCTGCTTATGCCATACCGCAGAGCTTCCTCCTGCGCCGTGGATAAATACGACCCACTCGCTACTTTGAGAATGCAAAAATTGCTTGAAGTATAACATATTAGGATAAAAACTTGGAGAATAATCCTCCAAGGAAATACAAATATACCCTAGTTTCCGTAGAGTTCTTTAGAAAACATAAGGATGGCAAATCCTTACCATCAATGGAAAATAGGAGGGATATCCCCATAAAATCCAATAATCAAGGAGTAGAAGTGTTCGTTAGCTATAACACAAAAAAGCGCCCCGAGGTTCGGGGCGCTTTCATATAGAATCGAAAGTGAAGCTTAGTTGAAGATGTATCTCAAACCAAACTGCATTCTCCAAACGTCAGCTACACCAGCAGTAGCTCTGTAAGTTTCAGATACCAAGCTGGTACCGAAGTTTCTCATTCTGTACTGAGGTCTGCCGTCTGCACTTGCAACACCACCTTGAGCAGCAGAAGGTACAACGATAGGCTGAGTAGAGTTGAAGGTTTTACCAACACCGTAATCAGAATCAATCCAGTTACCAAAGTTCAAGATATCCACACGGAACTCTAAAGCATTCTTCTTGCCTTTGATATTGGTAAACAATTGCTGTGCAAAAGAAACGTCAGCACGGTAAACCATTGGCATAATCACGGCACCTCTTTGTGCGTATGATCCTCTGTTTGCACTCAAGTACTTGTCCTGTTGGATGTAAGCTTCCCATGCGTCAGCTTGCTCTGCAGCAGTAAAGGTCTTGCCGCTAGCAGTGAATTGCTGGAAGTTCATTTCTGCCTTCGTAGCTGGGATGTAGATCAAGTCATTGGAAGTACCACCGTCATTGTTCAAGTCACCACCAACCACGTAACTCGCGTTACCGATTGTTCTACCTTCCCAGAAGATGGATACTGAAGTGTTTCCAAACTTGAAGAAGTCTTTAGAGTAAGACGCTGTAGCAAATACTCTGTGGCCCATGAAGTTGGAAGAGAAGCCAAGACCTGGATTGTTTGGATCATTAGTAATAGGGTTACCAAACCATGTACCTGCAGCAATAGATCCTGGATCTACAGTATTCATCGCTTCA
The DNA here is from genome assembly GCA_947458475.1 of Cyclobacteriaceae bacterium. Lineage (GTDB taxonomy): Bacteria > Bacteroidota > Bacteroidia > Cytophagales > Cyclobacteriaceae > Algoriphagus. Next base: position 23,913 of record CANGZP010000008.1, read on the forward strand.
CCGTAGCTATAAGCTGCTTTCAAGAATAGTCCATTGGTAAACGGTCTCTCCAAAGAGAAGGAAGCAACCCATGAGTAACCTACTGCTTGGTTAGACAAAGTCACTGCATTTGGGATCTTAGCATTGATACGGTTAGGGTTGGAAGGCGCATTCCATCTTGCACGGTTGTCTTTCCCGTTGAATTGGGAGAATGGAACTGGCAAGTTGGCATTGTAATAGGCCACTCCATTTACATCTTGGTTGTAGATGAATTCACCAGTAGCGATGATTCCTGCAGGCAACTGCTGATCTATTGCGATGTTGGTTCTCCAAACCTGAGGAAACTTGAAGTTGGTCTCAGTCAAAGCAAGCTCGTAAGAAGATGCAGGTGTACCTGTCACTTCAGTAGGCTTGTACTTGTTTGGATCTGGGTTGAATGGACGAGCAGTGGTGTTGTCAAACTGAGCAAAACCAGTCAACATGCCGTTATTACCTACTTGGTTTGAAATCCAAACATAAGCTGGGCGACCGGTGAACACACCTGAACCACCTCTAACCTGAGTCTTTTGGTCATTGAACACATCCCAGTTGAAACCTACTCGTGGAGACCACAATAGGTTCGCTTCAGGAAGGGCATCCGTTCTAAAGTTTACAAAAGCGCCAGCTGGGTTTCTGAAATTGAAACTTTCCATTTCTGTGTTTCTAAGGGCAGTCTGCTCAAAGAAGGGAACATCTACTCTCAAACCTGCAGTCAATTTCAAGTTAGTTCTAGCCTGCCATTCGTCCTGAATGAAGACACCGCCATAGTTTACTTCCAAAGGCTGGATTGGCTTCTCAGATCCTGGGATGTTGTTCCAACGAACCTGGAATCTTCTCAAGTTTACGCCTGAAGCAACACTATTGCCATTTGCTAGGAAGTTATCAGCATCCTTATAGAAGTCTGCCAAAGAGTTGTACACATACACAGACTGTGAGCCTGGAAAGAATACGTTTTCAGACTGGTAGTTTTCGTAGCTGAAACCAGTAGTAATCGTGTGGTTTCCTTTGAAGATTTGCAAGTTTTCCTGGATTTGGAAAGTCTTGTAACGCAATTCATTATTTGGAGTGAAAGGCTCAAATCCAAAAGAAGTGTAGGTAGCACCGTTGTTCAAAATATCCACCATCGGGAAAAATTCTCCCTTATAGCCACGGCTTTCGTCCTGATAAGTATATCCAATGATGAAGTTATTGGACATGTTGGCATTGATACGCGTGTTCAATTCTGCTACAACAGATCGGATATTCTCCATGATGCTGTAGTTAGAGTTTTGGAAGTTCAAAGCCTCAGGTCTGAAGTTACGGTTACCGAAACCAAGAGAAGAAGATCCGGACATCAACACATCAGTAGAAGAATCCAAGTGATTGTATCTCAAGCTCAACTTGTTCTTGTCATTGATGTTGTAATCAAACTTCACCAAGAACTTAGTTCCTAAGGTTTCGTTGTCATATCCTTGGTAAGGACCTGTTTCGTAGTTGAACTTGCTTTTCAAGTACGAGCTCAAACCGTCAAGGTCAGAAGCCAATACGCGAGTTACGTTACCTGTGATTGGCTGAGATCCTGTATTTGCAGTCCAAGTAGTACCTGGTCTTGCCTCTGCCTCATCTTCAAAAGACGCGAAGAAGAACAATTTGTCTTTGATGATTGGACCGCCTACACGGAAGCCCATCTGCTTGTAGCTGAAATCACCAGGGTTGAAAGGATTTTCACCTGCTTCTTTACCTACATTGTTGTTATTTCTAGTGAAGTAGTATGCTGAACCAGAAAATTCGTTGGTACCTGAACGGGTTACGGTGTTTACACCAGCACCTGTAAAGTTACCTTGTCTTACGTCATAAGGAGCAACGTTAACAGAGATTTGCTCGATCGCATCCAAAGAGATTGGAGATACGCCTGTTCTACCACCTGGGTTAGAGCCTGAACCCAAACCGAAGGAGTTGTTGAAGTAAGAACCATCGACTGTAATGTTGTTCAATCGAGAATCTTGACCTGCGAAAGACTGTCCATTGGACTGTGGAGACAATCTGGTGAAGTCGTTGATACTTCTAGAGATCGTAGGAAGCTTATTTAGCGCTCTGTTGTCGATAGCCGTGTTGGCACCGGTACGCTCGCTAGAGAAGAGGCCATTTGAGTTTGCGGTGATCAAGACTTCAGAAAGTTCCTGACCATCTTCCTTCAAGGTTACGTTTACATTGGAGAACGTACCCAAAGAAAGAATCAAACCGTCTACATCTTGTGTAGAAAATCCAATGAATGATACGGAAAGTTTGTAAGGACCTCCAATACGCATACCTGGAATAGAATATTTACCTTCTACGTTAGATACAGCGCCATAGCGAGTACCTGAAGGAAGGTGAGTTGCTACCACGTTCGCTCCTGGAAGGGGCTGTCCGTTGGCCTCAGTTACTGTTCCGGTAATACCGGAGGTCGTAACTCCCTGTGACATCGCTAGACCTGTGCTCATCACTAGGACAAACAGGGCAAGCAAATTCTTCAGTAAATTTTGCCTCATAAGATTTTTTTTTGGTAAAGTTGGTTTTTGATTTTAAATCCCCGCAAAGTTAAACTCACCTAAGTCGAGGTACTAGAAATGTAGGTTAATTTTTGCTTGCCAAATTTCACATTTTTTAACGAAAGCTTAACATTGAAACCAAATTATTTTTAGGTTTTTGACTAAAAATCTTCTTTTTCCAAGGTTTTGGCTCGCTTGAACTTGTCATTTCGGAACAAAACCAAAAACGAAAGTCAATTGTTTGGGCCAACTACTCTTTTCTCTAAGACTCTATTTTTTCTTCGCATTTCAGCTAATCTCATTTTATGATTATCCGCCTTTTCACCACAACCCAAAGAAAATAAGGCTTGAGAATCAATTAAGTGAGCTGTGGACCGTTGACTGTGGTCTGTTAATCCGCATTTTAAATTAGCTATGTTGAGCTACTGGCATGATTGCGGATAATCTCATTTTATTTTTAGCTTTCGTAAAAATCCTACTGAACTCTTGAGAGATAAAAAAATCATCTGGCTTTACCTGTTTTTGCTTGCCACCTTAGTAGACTTAAGCTTTGTACTGGAGCAAAACGACGAAATGCGGTTTTATTCCAAACCTCTAATCCTAGCGGGGTTGATCCTGTATTTCTTTTTTATCAGTAAGCCCATTCGATCCACACTCCTCGCCAAGACCATCTTGGCAGCTTTGCTATTTTCTTGGCTTGGAGATGTCTTGCTCCTTTGGCCTCAGCTATTTATCTATGGATTAGGTGCTTTTTTGATGGCACACGTCTGTTACATTTTTGGGTTTCAACTTGCGCAGCAGCCTGAAGGCCGCTTAGACTCTTGGCACTTTATCCGTTCTTTTATCTACAACCTACCTATTTTCCTCCTTGCTGGGTTCACATTTTATTTGATCTATCCCAATTTGGGAGGCTTAAAAATTCCTGTAATTGCCTACATCTTGGTGATTATTGGGATGGTCTCCACCGCCAGAGCAAGATTTAAAAAGACGAATGCCGCCTCTTTTTGGCAGGTATTTATTGGCGCGCTACTATTTTTAATTTCAGATGGAATCCTAGCCATAGCACGGTTTTTCAATGACTTTCAAGATGCCGGAATTCTGATCATGGGTACTTATGCCACCGCACAGCTATTAATCGTAATGGGAATTCGTTCCTATCTCGTAGGGACTAAATAAGGACAACAGTCCACAGACGACGGACCACAGCCGAGTCATTGTGTTACTTGGTTTAGAATCCATACTTCGTACCTGGTACTTGGTACATTGTACTAAAGTCTATTGACAAATTATTTTTTCAAAGCTACCCGAATGGATAATTCCTCCAACTGTTCATCAGCCAAGGTGCTCGGTGAATCAATCATTACGTCTCTACCCGAATTGTTTTTAGGGAAGGCAATGTAATCTCGAATGGAGTCTGAACCTCCAAAAATGGCACAAAGTCGATCGAATCCAAAGGCAATCCCTCCGTGTGGAGGAGCACCAAATTCAAAGGCCTCCAACAAAAATCCAAATTGCTTTTGCGCTTCCTCCTCGGTAAATCCAAGGTGCGTGAACATCAGCTGCTGCGTAGCGCGATCGTGGATACGGATGGATCCTCCACCTACTTCTACCCCATTGATCACTAAATCATAGGCATTGGCACGCACTGCTCCCGGATCAGACTCCAGCAAGGGGATATCTTCTCGCTTGGGAGAGGTGAAGGGATGGTGCATGGCATGGAAACGCTGAGATTCCTCATCCCATTCCAAAAGCGGGAAGTCCACTACCCAAAGCGGCACAAATACAGATCGGTCTCTCAATCCTAGCTCTTCACCCATTTTTAGGCGTAACTCGGAGAGTTGCTTGCGCGTGGATTTTTCATCGCCGCTGAGGACCAAGAGCAAATCTCCAGGCGCAGCGCCGCAGGCATCTGCCCAAGACTTCAATTGTTCTTGCGAATAAAATTTATCTACACTGGACTTGAGTACACCATCTTGTTGGTAGCGTACATAGATCAATCCTTTAGCACCAATTTGTGGTCGCTTTACCCATTCAGTCAACTCATCCAGCTGCTTACGAGTATATTCTCCAGCACCTTTGGCGCAGATCCCTAGCGCAATTTCCGCTTGATCAATGACCGCAAAGCCAGCCCCTTTGGCAAGGGCAGTCAGGTCCACAAATTTCATGTCAAACCGCAAATCAGGTTTGTCATTGCCATAGAATTTCATGGCATCGGCATAGGTCAGGTGAGGAACATGGCCTAGATCCACTCCTTTTACGGATTGAAATAGGTGTTTGACGAGTCCTTCAAAGGTATGGAGGATGTCTTCCTGATTGACGAAGGCCATTTCACAGTCTATCTGCGTAAATTCCGGCTGACGGTCTGCACGCAAATCCTCATCACGGAAGCATTTGACAATTTGAAAATAGCGGTCAAAACCACTCACCATCAAGAGCTGCTTGAAGGTCTGTGGAGATTGTGGCAAAGCATAAAATTCGCCTGGATTCACACGGCTAGGTACCACAAAATCACGGGCACCCTCAGGAGTAGATTTAATCAAGACGGGAGTTTCTACTTCGATAAACTGTTGCTTATCCATGTAAATCCGTGTTTCCTGCATCATGCGGTGACGGAGCTGTAGCTTTTCACGGATCACATTTCTACGAAGGTCTAGGTAACGGTAGCGCATGCGCAGCTCATCCCCACCATCCGTATCGTCTTCAATAATAAAGGGGGGCACCTTGGCGGCATTCAATACCGTAAGTTCCTCCACCTTGATTTCAATATCCCCAGTTGGCATTTTATCATTCTTGGCAGTTCGCTCCACCACCGTACCTGTAGCTTGCACCACAAATTCTCTTCCGAGCTGGGCTGCTTTTTCGAGTAGGCTTTTGTCAGTAGAACCTTCTTCAAAAATCAACTGGGTGAGCCCATAGCGGTCCCTCAAGTCTACCCAAATCAAGCCTCCTTTATTTCTAACGCGCTGTACCCAGCCGGCCAAAGTGATTTGTTGATTGACATGATGAAGGCGTAGTTCGCCACAGGTATGCGTTCTTAACATGACTTATTCCTAATTTTTGGGAGTTCAAAGATAAATAAATGCGACAGAGAACGATAGCTATATCCCAAGATTCCCCTGTTGAAGTTTATTTTTCTTCTCTTTTTTTACCTAACCCATCAAAACTGCTGGTCTCCACAACCATCAATTGGATCGATTCCTAATTTCAAAAAATGTAAATAATCGTTAAAAAAAGGCCTTTACTGGCTAATTTGTTTCTGCTTTTTAGGAAAAAAGACATCTTTTGGCTTGTTTGGTGGTCCAAAAAAATAGGGGTCAGCTGCTGCCCTCGATTCGCTTCGAATGAAAAAAAATTGGATTGGTTCCATTGCCCTACTCCTTTCGATTGTCCTCATCCTGGTGTACCAAAAGGATCTGGGGCTCTTTCCTGCCTTATTTTCCCCTCAAGATCAATCCAGCAGGGATAGCGTAGCTTCCAACCCGGACAAATTTCTCTATGGCATCAATGTCAGCGGGCTAAAGATTGTGGAAGGCACGGTTGCGAAGAATCAAACCCTTGCCACCCTACTCACCCCCTTCAATGTTCCCTACCAAATCATCGATGAACTGGCAAATAAATCAGAGGAGGTTTTTGATGTGCGCAGGATCGCTGCCGACAAAAAATTTACGGTAATCACTCCACCCAACTCATCCAAGGCCCAATTTTTCATTTACGAGCCCAATCCCGCTGAGTTTGTCGTCTTCAACTTGGACTCCGCCACGCTCTATCGGGCAGAAAAGCCTGCCATCACGCGTAAGCGAGAAGTGGGAGGCATCATCAGCAGCTCCTTGTACAATGCCATGGTGGACAAGGGCATCTCTCCCGAATTGATTGATGAGTTTGCAGATCTTTACGGATGGTCAGTGGATTTTCAGTCTTTGCAAAAAGGGGATGTATACAAAGTCGTTTTTGAAGAAAAAGTGATTGAAGACAAGGTCGTCTCCATCTCTGGAATTCATTTCGCTTATTTTAACCACAAAGGAGAGGAGATGCATGCCATCCCTTTTGCCCAAAATGGTCAACTTACCTTTTTTAACCAAGCCGGTAAAAGTTTCAAAAAAGCCTTTCTTCGGGACCCCTTAAAATACACCCGAATCAGTTCTCGCTACAATTTAAATCGCTTTCATCCTGTACAAAAGCGATACAAAGCACATTTGGGCACCGACTATGCCGCACCTACAGGAACCGAAATACGAACGGTAGGAGATGGAACCGTGCTAGAGGCCAGCTATTCCTCGGCCAACGGGAACTATGTCAAGATCAAGCACAACGAAACCTACACCACCCAGTACCTACACCTCTCAAAGATTAGTAGAAATCTAAGGAGAGGAGACCGCGTGAAGCAGGGACAAGTCATTGGCTATGTGGGAAGCACCGGATTGGCAACAGGGCCTCACCTCTGCTTTCGTTTTTGGAAAAATGGAAAGCAAGAAGATTGGTTGAAGGAAACTATTCCACCAACTGAGCCAATTTCTCAAGCCAACTTGACCGCATTTAACCAAAAAAAGGTCGAAATCATGAAGTTGTTGGCAGCAATCGATCCCACAGTGGATGATCGTTTGTTAGCCAGTGCAAACAAGAGCCGTCAGTGAGACTTTTTTAATTTAACTTGCTAGTCCAATTGTGTACTGCCTAGTTTTATGAGTCAAGAACCCTCCATTCGGATCAATAAATACCTTAGCGAAGTAGGTTTTTGCTCTCGTAGAGCTGCAGATGGGCTATTGGAACAAGGCCGGATCACCATCAATGGCAAGATTCCCGAAATGGGCACCCAAGTCTTCCCTCAGGACGAGGTGCGCGTAGATGGGCAACTGGTCGGGAAGCCCAAGCAACAGCACGTTTACATTGCTTTCAACAAGCCCGTGGGAATTGTTTCTACCACAGATACGCTAGGGGAAAAAGACAACATCATTGATTTTATAGGCCATCCCGAACGGATTTTCCCAATTGGAAGGCTGGATAAAGACAGCGAAGGGCTGATCCTGCTAACCAGTGAGGGGGATTTGGTCAATAAAATCCTACGGTCAAAGAATAACCACGAAAAGGAATATGTGGTGACCGTGGACAAGCCGCTCCATCCTAGTTTCACACAACGGATGAGTGCAGGCATTCCCATCTTGGATACCGTAACTGCTCCCTGTACGGTAGAGATCATCAACAAGTTTAAGTTTCGGATTATCCTCAAGCAAGGGTTGAATCGGCAGATTCGCCGAATGTGTAGCTACCTTGGGTACCAAGTCACCCAGCTCAAGCGGATCCGCATCATGCACATTCAACTCGATCTCGCCGTTGGAAAATGGAGAGACCTGAGTGACAAGGAGCTGGCCCAACTCAATCTCCTCATTCAGGATAGTTCCAAAACGATTTAAATTGGGTTTATAACTAATTACTAGAGCCTCCTATAATTTATTTTTAGTCAACTCATTATTTTTCAATATTTACCTAGGCAATTATAGTCCCCACTAATGAGCACAAACAGAAAAAAAGTACCCCTAATTTTTTTTGCATTTCTTTTAACTTTTAGTCTTAATGCCCAGAATAAGGCTATTGTAGAATCACTGAAGGCAAATCAAATTTCCATACTGGAAATAAATACGATTGGCAGTTTGCCAATCACTTCAAAACTCGATTACCAGAAAGCAGAATATTTATTTTATGATTCAAAGAAGAATTTTTCTGTTTTGAAAGATTCCACAGAAATAAAGGGACGAGGCAATTCAACCTGGGAATATCCTAAAAAACCGTTCCGGTTAAAACTGTATAAATCCAAAACTATAGGTGATCTGCCAGCCAGCAGACATTGGGCACTACTTGCCAATTTTGAAGATAAGTCTGGTTCTAGGACCAAATTAGCTTCAGATTTAGGCCTATACATTGGTATTGGCTATACACCAAGAAGCATTCCTGTGGAGGTAGTTTTAAATGGTGAACATTTAGGCAGCTATCAATTGATTGAGGTTCCAAAAATTGCTTCAAACCGAATTGATATCACTGAAGTAAATACCAAAAACAATATTACAAGTGGAGGGGTAATTTTTGAACTTGACCTGAGATTAGGGGAGCAATATAATTTTTTTACAAATGCAGGTGTTCCAATTACGATTAAGGATCCCGATGACCTAAACGCCAAGACACCACAGGCTGCTCAGGTTCATTTTAATTACCTAAAAAACATATTAATGACCGCTGAAGACGCACTATTTAACGAAAAATTTAGAGATCCAAACATAGGGTATGCTAAACATTTTAATGTTGAATCAGTGATTGACTTTTACCTGGTCCAAGAGATTCTTAAAAATTTTGACATTGGCGAGTATTCAGTTTTTAAATACATCGACACCAAGAATAAGAATAAAATTACCTACGGTCCTATTTGGGATTTCGATCTCAGCGCAGGAAATCGGGAGGGCCCCTTAGGATTTAAAGCTTCAGTAGAGAATGCCTGGTTTAGACGTTTTTTTGAAGATGAGAATTTTGAAACCAAAGTGAAGGAAAAATGGGGTAAAATTCGGGAGAACCTTTTGTCCACAATGATGTATTCAATTAATCAGAACGCTAGATCAATAAATGCTTCACAAGAATTGAATACCGCACTTTGGGGATATTGGCAATGGGGAAATAATAGAACATTTACAGAAGATGTTTCCTTCCTTAAAATATGGTTATATGAAAGAGTCCAATGGCTAGACAATCAATGGTCTGATACACCAATCAAATTCAATCCTATTGTTTTTGATCAAGAGGTTCAAACAGGAGAAGATGTTCCATTGACCATCGAATTAACCGATTCAGAAAGTAATTCAGTCAATACAAATTTTTTCATTGCAGTACCACCCACAAAAGGGGTCATTGAACAACAAGGCAACACTAATAAATTCACGTATACGCCCTTTGAAAATGAGAATGGGGAAGACAAATTTTACTTTAGCAGTGGAATAATCGGATCTGTAGGTTTGGATACAGGTAGGGTAGTAATCAACATATCCCCAATTAATGACAAACCACAAACAAAGGATGTATTGGATAGCCTCTACGAAGATACCATCCTTGAAAGGCTAGGATTGGAAGGATTAAAGAAACATACAAAGGATCCAGAAGGAGATCCTTTAAGCTTTGTGTTAATCAGCCCGACAAAAAATGGGGAAATTAAATTAAATGGTGATGGTTCTATAGTATACACGCCAGAAAAGGATTTTTTTGGAAAAGATTCCTTTTCCTTCGTAGCAAAAGACAATGAATATTCCAGTGATACGTCTACCTATAGTTTTGAGGTAATTCCTGTAAACGATCGACCCTTAACCAGGGATGCAATGGATAGCCTTGATGAAGACACGAAAATTGAGAGGCTAGGTTTGGAAGGATTAAAAAAACACGCTACAGATCCAGATGGTGATGTACTTAGCTTTAAATTAATTCAATCGACTAGAAATGGAAGCCTTAAATTAAATCAAGATGGATCATTCGTATACCTGCCAGATACGGATTATTTTGGAAGTGATTTTTTCTCTTTCGTGGCACAAGACAAAGAATATGCTAGTGATACGGCAATTTATAGTTTGCAAGTAATGCCAATTAATGATCGACCAGTCATAAGAAAGGATAGCCTTGTTTATCAAATATTTACAACCGGAAAAATAGTATTAGAGGACAAAGAGAATTGGAAGACCAATTTCTCAGACATCGATAATGATAGTCAAGATCTTATCCCTGTATTTGATGAGGGGCTCAGTGGCGGAAAAATCTTAACTGAAGACAATAAGCTTGTCTATTACCCCAATAAAAATTTCGTGGGGGTCGATAAAATAAGTTATAGAATTAAGGACTCAGAAGCTTTTTCGCTTCCTGCGATTATTTATATCCGCATACTTTCTGAGGATATTCAATCTTTTGAAAGTTTGAACTTATACCCTAATCCAAATTCAGGGGACTTTTATATTGATAACTTGTATGCAGATCAAGCTTTAATTTTTGATTTGAATGGGAGAAAATTAGATAACTATAAATTTGAACAGGTAGGACCAAGAATTCATATCAAGGTATATAATTACCAACATGGAATTCATTTCCTTTACCTTCTTTATGAGAATCGGGTTATTGGATTTAAAAAAGTTTTATTTAATGGAATGGAACTGAACTAAAGTTCAATTGAATCTTCCAAAAATAAAAGGATCTAACATTACACTTATTGAAGATGTTAAGGTAAAAACCTTCAAATTTGAAAAGGTAATTTTCCATAGCTTCTCTATGATTTCCAGATATGACCCAGCTTTCTGACTTTCGCCCTTCACCCGCTGAACTTTTTGCTAGCCAGCTCCCCACGTCCATCGCATGGAGAACCTCCACACTTGCAGAGCGGAAGGAACGCTTGCTCAAGCTTTTGAATTGGATCAATTCCCACCAGGAAGCCATCCGCGAGGCACTTTGGAAGGATTTCAGTAAACCAGCACCCGAGGTAGACCTCAATGAGATCTTTCCCGTGACCTCGGAAATCAAGCATTGCCTCAAAAACCTTAGCGCTTGGATGCGGCCTCAACCGCAACCGACTCCGCTTCCCATGCTCGGCACTTCGGCGTTTATTGTCGCTGAACCTAAAGGAAGGGCACTGCTAATTTCCCCTTGGAATTTTCCCTTCAACCTTGCCATTGGACCCTTGGTGTCTGCACTTGCTGCTGGATGTCCTGCGATTCTGAAGCCTTCAGAATACGCCCCACATACCGCTCAGCTTGTTCAAGACCTCGTGAGCGAACTCTTTGCTCCGCATGAGGTGGCGGTTTGTCTGGGAGAAAAAGAAGTGGCCTCGGAGCTTTTGGGGCTACCTTTCGACCATGTTTTCTTCACTGGAAGCCCACAAGTAGGTAAAATTGTGATGCAAGCAGCAGCACAAAACTTAAGTTCTGTTACGCTAGAACTAGGAGGAAAATCTCCAGTTATTATTGACGCTTCTGCAGACTTAACCGATGCTGCGGAAAAATTGATTTGGGGCAAGTTTGTCAACTGTGGCCAAACCTGTATTGCTCCTGATTACATCTTGGTGCCTGAGGATAAAAAGGAGGCTTTGATCAATGAGGCGCAAATTGCTTTGACGCGCTACTACAATCCAGAAGGAAAAGGAGTCATGCAAAGTCCAGACTATGCCCGACTGATCAATCGCAAGCACTTTGATCGAATTCGGCAGATGCTGGAGGATGCAGTTCAAAAAGGCGCTAAGATAGAAGCTGGAGGAGAGGTAGACGAGGAGACGAGGTACATTGCACCAACTATTCTTTCCGGGATTGGAAAGGACATGCTGGTCTTTCAAGAGGAAATTTTCGGCCCGATCCTCCCGATACTTACCTACACCCAAATCAACGATGCTTTAGCCTTGATCCATTCACAGCCCAAGCCCTTGGCTTTGTACTTTTTTGGAAAAGACGATTCGCGTGCCAAACGGGTGTTAACAGAGACGAGTTCCGGCAACCTAGTAATCAACGATTGTGTACTCCATTTTTTACACAGCGAGCTTCCTTTTGGAGGAGTCAATAATAGTGGTATTGGAAAAGCCCACGGCAAGTTTGGGTTTTTGGCCTTTAGCAATGAAAAAGGAGTGCTGAAGCAGCGGATCGGATTCAACAACGTCAGTTTGCTACGCCCTCCGTATGGGATTCGTGTGAAGAAGTTGATCGCTACGATGATGAAGTGGTTTTAAAAGTAGTCAACAGACGACGGTCCACGGTTGACAGCAGATTCTTCTAAACTTCAAACCTCGTTTCCACTAGGGATGGATGAAAAGGCTAAAACTTAATCACAGACGATAGGCCACGGCCTACAGGCGGTTCACGGTTGACATCAGACTCTACTAAACTTCAATGATGGATTACCAACTAATTCAATTTTAAAAAAGAGTGGGGTTGAGCCTAAGGAAAAAGAAAACCCCGCCGAAGCAGGGTTACCTTAGGTCAGACTTGTGGAAGTCCCGTAGACTGGGCCATTTTTTTAATGGCTTTCACTACTTTTTCGGAAGGTTGCAATTTTACTTGCTCCAAAAACTCCACGGTGCTCAGCAGTTCAATGTATTCTTGCATCAAAGCTTCGTCGCTGTGCAAGGCTTGCATTAAGAGTTCTTGTTCTACCTCCGACATTTCCTGATAGATATATCTAATCAGGTCATTTGGGGTAAATGATTTTATCATAGGCACTGTTTACTTGTTTCATTTTTTTTCGAATATGGTTGAGCGCATAGCGCATTCTACCCAAGGCTGTATTGATACTGACGCCAGTTTGTTCGGCGATTTCTTGGAAACTTAGGTCTAAGTAATGCCGCATGATGACCACTTCCTTTTGAGCCTCTGGAAGTTCATCGATCAAGTTGCGCACCCAAGCAAGAGTTTCCTCTTTGATTCGTTGCTCTTCAGAGGAATCTTCCGCAAAGGATAGTGAATTGAGCAGATTGCTCCCATCTTCCAAAAGGATGGTGGGGTATCTTTTTGCCTTTCTAAAGTAATCGATCGCCAGGTTGTGCGCAATGCGCATCACCCAAGGCTGAAATTTACCTTCTTCGTTGTACTTATCTGAATTCAAGGTGTGAAGCACCTTGACAAATACATCTTGTAACAGATCTTCTGCTACTTCCTGATCTTTTACGATCAGAAAAATTGTGGTAAACACTTTACTTTGATACCGATCCACTAAGAGATTAAAGGCAGCTTCATTACCATTACGATACAGGGTGATCAACACGCTGTCATCAGGACCTAATTGCTTACTCATTTTTAAGTTGGTTTATAAACAACGTAAAAGTCTAGGCCATAGTATCGGGTTAGGTGAAAAGATTTTTTTGAGGGGGTTGAAACTGCGTTAAAAAGGATTCGAAACTACAGCGAAATTTTCAAACTATGCAACATTAGTGTTAAAATCAATACTTTATTTTTTCATTTTTATTATTTACTATTTTTTATTCTGAATAAATCTCATTGGATATATTTTTATTTTTCGCTCCCCACTAGAACTGCTGAGGTTAGTCAAGATGGAGGAGTAAAAATCGGGACATCTAAAGTCAAAAAATCCAAGTGCAGAAGTCATTTAAAAAGTAAAAGGCAATGCTTACCTTCGTAGTCTTACACAGAAAAAAACGAATCATGGATTTAAGCGGAAAAATTATCTCCCAGCTACCCGAAGTGAGTGGAAGCTCTAAAAGTGGCAATGCTTGGCGCAAGCAGGAATATATTATAGAAACAGGAGGGCAGTATCCTAAAAAAGTATGTGTCTCCATCTGGGGAGATAAGATTGACCAGTTTGGATTAAAGGTAGGCGAGCAAGTCAACCTTGGGATAGAGGTAGAAAGCCGCGAGTACAACGGCCGTTGGTATACGGAAGTGAAAGCATACAAGGTAGACCGCAGCCAAGGAGGAGGAATGCCAGTGGGTCCTCCAGATGTAGATACTTTTTACGAAGCTGCTGACGAGGACAAGCTTCCATTTTAAGATTGGGCCTAAGGGAAGTCCCTTCCCAATTCACAAACACGACGCAAAAAAAAGCGAGACTTACTCAGTCTCGCTTTTTACTTTTAGTTCGATTCCATTTTGTCTCACACAAAATTGGTCACCTTTTTATTTCAAAATACCTACCCATTTACAAGGTAAAAAAGAGGGAGGTTATAGGGTTTTTTCAACAGCAGGCGGCATTTTGCAAAAAATAGAGCGTAAATGAGCCGATTTACAAGGGCCTTTTAGGCCTAGGTAATGTACTTTCGTGGATCATTTAATTGCTTTTTGAATTTGCTTATCCACGTCCTTGATTTTATTGATGGAATAAATAACGTTTCTCCTTTTACCTAGTGTCAGGCAATCAAAAATGGCTTTTAAGGAGAGATCTTGCTCAAGTACAGCATCAAGCACTTCCGGCATGTCAACACCCAAAGGGTTGGGTTCTTCTGTTAATTCAAAGAAAAGGTTGTCACCCAAGTTCTTGTTTATTTCTTGTAAATTCTTGCTACTTAAAATGATAAAAAAATTACCATCTCCAAGGTGGTTTAACCCACATTGGAAGGTTACCTTTTTGTCAATCCTACATAAAAACCGCGTGTGCCTTTTGTTTTTGAATTGACCCACCAGCTCGCTAGGAATAGTGAGGTAAAAATACCCTCCCTTTCTTTTTTCCAACTGACCAATAGACTGCTCAGCTTGATAGCTAGTGATTAGTTCATTCATTTAATATCAATTTCAACTGCCTTTCAATTTTTCTCCTTTGGCCGATAGTTGTGCAAGTTGACTTATTCTTGCTACCCTAGTTTTTTCTGATTTAGCCAACTTGATCCACCTCAGCACAAAACGCTTACTGGAATCATTGATGTCCTGAAAAAATTCGAACGCTCCAGCGTATTTTCGTAATTCTTCCTCTAAATCATGAGGGACTTTAAGTTGGTCTACATCCTCCATGAAACCCCACAGACCATGCTGCTTGGACAGTTGAATAGATAAAAAACCAGGCGCTCGCATTTTCCCTTCATTAATCAACCTCTCAGCGCGGTCTTTATACGTCTTCGCCCAGTGCTCTACCCTCCTAGGGGATATTAACTGCATAGTGCGGGTTTCATCCAATTTTCTTCGTATCCCATCAATCCACCCAAAAGCAACTAAGGCGTCTAGTACCTGCGAGGTAGAAAGGTATTTTTCAGGAACAATCTTTTTGAAGGTGACTAGCCAAACACTTTTCTTGTGGCTGTGGTTTTTGTCCAACCAATTGTCCAGCTCTTGAACTGAACTAACTTCTATCTTTTCAAAATTCGCGCTGTCGATCATGGGCTAATGAGTTTCGAAATACCTAAAGGTCAAAAAACGTATCCTAGGGGAATTCGAGTAAGGTAAGCATCCAAACAAGGACAAGGGTTGTATAGAACACCCTCATTGGTAAAGGAAGACAAAAAGACAAAAAAAAGCGAGACTTACTCAGTCTCGCTTTTTACTTTTAGTTCGATTTCTTCTCCAGATTCATCTTGAAATCTGTATTCCGTCACAGGTAGTGAAGAATCTTTGATCAGTTTTATCCATTTGTAATATTTAAAAAACCACTTTACTCGTCGGCTAATCAGGCCAGTGGTAAAGTAGGCATGCAGATACGGGTGCAAGCCGATGTGGATTTTGTCCACGTTTTGAATGGTTGCCATGTGCTCCAAATCTTTTTCCAACTTATCGGCGACCAGAATGGACGCTTGGATTTTGCCGGTACCGTTGCAAGCAGGGCAGGTTTCCTTGGTCACAATGTTGACCTCAGGACGCACACGCTGTCGGGTAATTTGCATCAGCCCAAATTTGCTTAAGGGCAATACGGTATGTTTGGATCTGTCAAACTTCATCTCCAACATCATGGCATCGAAAATCGCCTTTTTATTCTCGGCTTTTTTCATGTCGATAAAATCGACTACGATGATTCCTCCCATATCTCGGAGGCGGAGTTGTCTAGCAATTTCTTTAGCAGCCACCAGGTTGGTTTTAAGCGCTGTAGATTCCTGGTCACTTTCTTGGTTGGACTTATTGCCACTGTTGACGTCGATGACGTGCAGGGCTTCGGTGTGCTCTATAATCACATAGCCTCCTTGAGGTAGGCTTACGGACTGTCCAAACAAGCTTTTGATTTGCTTTTCGATTCCAAAACTTTCAAATAGCTTAACCTTACCGTTGTAAAGTTTGACAATTTTTTCTTTTTCAGGCGCTATAGACCTGATGTAGGAACGGATCTGATCGTAAGTAGACTCTTCTTCTACGGTGATTGCATCGAATGATTCATTGAGCAGATCTCTCACAAGTGAGGAGGCCATGCTCATCTCTCCAATAATTTTATCCCGGCTTTTGGCTTTCAGCAATTTGCTCATACCCTCTTCCCAATTGGTGAGAAGATTTCGAAGGTCTTTATCAAGTTCCGTCACGGACTGACCTTCAGCCACTGTTCGGATGATTACCCCGAAATTGGCAGGTTTGATTGAATTGATAAGTCTGAGCAGCCTTTTACGCTCTTCATTGCTTCGTATTTTCTTCGATACATTGACTGTGTCGGAGAAGGGTACAAGCACGAGGTAACGTCCAGGTAGAGAGAGCTCACAGGAAAGTCTAGGGCCTTTTGTTGAGATGGGTTCTTTGACAACTTGCACCAAAACCTGATTGGTCTTGGCTAGAATCTTGTCGATTTTGCCGACTTTTTCTATTTCTGCTTCGTTTTCAAAGCCCTTCAAGAGGTGGTTGCTGTAGTTGTTGTTGCGTACCATTTTGGTAAACTTCAACAAGCTATTGATATTTGATCCCAGGTCTTGGTAATGAAGAAAGGCATCTTTCTCGTAGCCCACATCAATAAATGCGGCGTTGAGTCCATTGACAATCTTGCGGACCGTTCCCAAATAAATGTCTCCCACCTTAAACTGGTTGTCCATCCCTTCGGAATGAAGTTCAACCAGCTGCTTGTCTTGCAATAAGGCTATTCGACTTCCATTTTGAGCAGAATCGATTAACAATTCCGTACTCAAATTTTCTTTTTACTAGTGTAAATGAACGTACTTTACTTCCATTGGCACGCAAAGAAGGGATTACTTCTTCTTGTGTCTGTTTTTTCTAAGTCTCTTCTTACGCTTGTGCGTAGCGATCTTATGTCTTTTTCTTTTCTTACCGCAAGGCATAGTTGTACAATTTAAAGTGTTTGTAATTTGTTATAGCTGGTCCAAGTAGCCTTGAATACTCTCCAAAATCATCGGATCTTGGGTCATTTTCTTGACTAGCTCAAACTGGGCTTTTGCTTTGTTTTTTTCTTTTGACTCAAAATAACTCACCCCTAGGTAAAACTGCCCCTGAATGTTTTGAGGATGCGCTTTAACCAATTCTTCAAATCGACCAATTGCTCGATCGTATTGCCCGGATTGCATGGAGAGCACACCCATGTTGAATAGGCCGTCTTCATTTTTGGGATCCGCTTCGAGAATCTCTCTCAAAAGCGTAATTCCCTGCATGGGATTGGCGGAAGACACATAGGTCATCGCTATTTTGGATTTCAAGTCGAGACGGGTTGGGTCTTTTTCCAACACCTTGTTTAGGAAACCTCTGGTCTTTTCTGCCAGCACTTCTACTTTATTCTTGTCTAGGGCAAAAGAAAAGGCATCGTAATTTGCCTTTCCAGCCTCCTCGATAAGAAATAAATTATCTGGCCAAAGCGAACTTGCCTCTGACCAATAGTAGGCTGCACTGTCAAATATTCCTTCTTCCTTGTAAATCCCCGCCAGTACCTGCGCAGCTGCTACCTTCTCCTCCACCGAGGGTGCAGTTCGAAACTTGCTGATTAGCTGCGCAGCTTGGGCTTTATTCTCGGAAGACAGGGTATTCTCATGCGATTCAGTAACGGCTGTGGTAGCTTCCGCTCCCTCTTCCATTTTTGCTCCTGTAGCTTCATTATCGACCACCACCTTGGGGAGAAGATAAAGGCCTGCTACTGAAGCGATACCGATGCCGATGAGAACAACCTGTAGTTTCTTCATGCCTTTAACTCAGGCTTAGGCCTGAGTAGCCATTTGTTTGATCTTTTTGCTGTTTTTAATTTTTTCCACAAAAACCTTCGAAGGCTTGAATGCAGGAATGTAATGCTCGTCTATCACGATTGCGGTGTTCTTGGAAATGTTACGCGCAATCTTCTTTGCTCTTTTCTTGTTGATGAAACTTCCAAATCCTCTGACATAGATGTTATCTCCCTCTGCCATGGAATCTTTTACTACTTTGAAAAACGCCTCAACTGCTTGAGTTACATCGTCTTTTTGAATTCCGGTCTTCTCGGAAATTTTAGTAATTACTTCTGCTTTAGTCACTGTGATTAAAATTTAGAAATTTCGAAATGCCCTTAACAACCTATTAACCAAGTATTTTTGGGACTGCAAATGTACAAGAAACGACGCAATTAAAAAAGATATTCAAAAAAAATACCTTGGTTTGTAGTCTCGTAATGAATCCCAAATGAAGCGCAAAGTCACTGAAAATCAATTCTTTTCAAATTCAATACTTTCTTGGTATCAGCAAAATCCACGGCATTTACCTTGGCGTGAAACCCAAGATCCCTATAAAATCTGGCTCTCGGAAATCATTCTTCAGCAAACCCGCGTGGCGCAGGGATTGCCCTACTACGAAGCATTTTCAAAAAACTATCCCAGGGTTCAGGATTTGGCGGAAGCCCCTGAAGAAGAAGTGCTCCGACTCTGGCAGGGATTAGGCTACTACAGCAGAGCCCGCAACCTTCACGCTTGTGCGAAATACATATGGAATGAACTAGGGGGGGATTTTCCCAACAGCTATGCTAGCCTAATTCAACTCAAAGGGGTGGGCAGCTATACCGCAGCAGCGATCTCCAGCTTTGCCTTTGGGGAGGTTCAGGCCGTGGTAGATGGCAATGTGTTTCGCGTGCTTGCCCGCTACTTTGGAATCGCCACAGACATTGCGAGTGGCAAAGGAAAAAAAGAATTTGAAGCACTCGCCAATCAGCTGATCCCCAAAAATTCCCCTGGGGAATTCAACCAGGCCATGATGGATTTCGGTTCGCGTTGCTGTGTGCCCAAAAACCCATCCTGTGGTGAATGCCCACTTTCCATCACCTGCTTTGCCTTTCAAAAAGGTCTCGTAGGCTCTCTTCCCGTAAAAATCAATAAAACTAAGGTTAAGGAACGAACCCTCAACTACCTGGTGATTCGCTGTGCAGGAGAGGTCGTTTGGAACAAAAGAGGGGAAGGAGATATTTGGACGGGCTTGTATGATTTTCCCCTATTGGAGCAGGAATCCTTCCCGTGGCAGGAAAATCTGAGTCAAGAAGCCATCCTATTTCCTAAAAAATACCGACATCTACTGTCGCATCAACGGATACTTGGAAGCTTCTGGGAAATCGAACTTTCACCCAACAAACACGCTGAATTGATTCATTGGTGCCAAAAAGAGGGATTTGATTTGGTAGATCACCAGCAAATTGACGCTTTACCCAAGCCCAAATTGATCCTTCGCTATTTGACTGATCGAGAGATTTGATTACTTTCAATCTTCTAAACTTTTTAACTACTAAAACAAAATGTTATGGCAGGAGTAAACAAGGTCATTTTATTGGGACATCTAGGTGCTGACCCAGAAGTGAAATATTTGGAGGGAGACAAGGTAGTGGCTAACCTAAGCCTAGCTACCTCAGAGGCTTACCAAGATCGAAATGGTAACCGCGTGGAGCAGACGGAGTGGCACGACTTGGAGCTTTGGGATCAGCAAGCAAAAATTGCGGAGAAATACTTGAAAAAGGGCTCTCAAATCTATGTGGAAGGTAAAATCAAATCTGACAAATGGACGGATGAGCAAGGCCAAAACCGAAAAAAGATGAAGATCAGAGTTTTGAGCTTTACCATGGTAGGCGGCAAGCCAGAAGGTATGGCCGCTGCACCTGCTCCAACTGCAGGAATGTCCGCAATGCCAAGTTCATCTCCAGCACCAAGCGCGCCCATGGTATCGCTTGACGAAGGTGATGATGATTTGCCCTTTTAATTAAACTACAAATCCCCTGTTTCCTTTAATTCAGGGGATTTGTATAACTTTGACCACTTTATTGAATTAAACACATGGATGACCCCTACCCGAGTTACTTACTGATAGCCCAGGTTTCTTCATTTTCATTCTCTTATTTTTTGTTTAATGGGCTCGCGCTCCTTATCCTCCTGGTAGGATCTGCATTGGTATCTGGTTCTGAAGTTGCCTTTTTTTCGTTGAGTAAAGACGAGCTAACCGATCTCAACCAAAAACATCCAGAAAAAGGGCGTGTGATCACCAGCTTATTGGCCACCCCAAAAATCTTGCTCAGTACTGTTCTAATCCTAAATAACCTAATCAATATTGGTATCGTCACCTTGACGACCTTTGTTACCTGGACACTTTTTGGAACCAACGCTACTGGCCTAGTCGTCATCTTAATTCAAACGGTAGGCGTCACCTTCGCCATCGTATTTTTTGGAGAGATCGTACCAAAAGTGTATGCCAACCAAGCCAACACCCGTTTTGCATTGGCACTTGCAAGGCCAATTACTTTCTTCACGCACCTTCTAAAACCTTTTTCAGCATTCCTAATCGCTTTTAGCAACATCATTGAAAAGCGCGTTCAACAAAAAGGGTACGCACTTTCCGTAGATGAACTGAATCAAGCTTTGGAATTGACCACAGAAGACACCCCGGAAGAAGAAAAAGAAATCCTTCGCGGCATCGTGAACTTTGGAACGCTAAGCGTCCGTCAGGTCATGAAAAGCCGCATGGAAATCTCTGCCATAGATGTTGAAATTGATTTCCATGAGCTCATGGATAAAGTCAATAAAAGTGGCTACTCTAGAATCCCAGTGTATGAAGAGACGATTGACCGTATTGTAGGAATTCTCTACATCAAGGACCTGCTTCCACACATCGAAAAAGATGAAACCTTCGAGTGGAAATCCTTGATTCGAAAGAGTTTCTTCGTGCCTGAAAACAAAAAAGCAGACTCGCTCCTCAAAGATTTTCAAAAAATGCGCGTGCACATGGCTATTGTCGTAGATGAATATGGCGGCACCTCTGGCTTAATCACGCTAGAAGACTTAATTGAGGAGATTATTGGAGAAATCAACGATGAGTTTGACGACACAGACACCCTATTCTTTCAGGAGATCGATGTGGATACCTTTATCTTTGAAGGGAAGGTTTCCCTTAATGATTTTTGCAAAAAACTAGATTTAGATACCCAAGTCTTTGATGAGGTCAAGGGTGAAAGCGAATCTCTTGGCGGCTTGCTCCTTGAGCTAAACTCCAAGCTGCCAAAAAACGGCACTAAAATCGGCTTCAAAGATTTTGAATTCACCATCTTGGCGGTAGATACACGCAAAATTAAAAAAGTAAAAGTCCACTTAAACGGAGGTGAAAAAGACAGTACTTCCCCATTCACAGACTAATTTTTTATTTGGCACTTTGCCAATTCTACTACTCGTTTATTGGGGATAGTGCAATTCAATAATAGAAATTGCACTATTTTTTCCAGTTGTACAAAATATTTTCCTTCCGATTTCAAAAAACTAGCTTTCGAGTTTTAAATCTGCCTTGTTTTTAAAATTAGGCAGATTATTTTTTTTTAATCTTCAAAAAAACTTCGGAAATATTTATCTTATTTTTAATAAAAAAGATTTTTTCAAATCATTTTATCATGATTATGGGTTTTAAATTATGCTTATTTTAAAAAAATCAGTAATTTTTGAATTTCAAACCTATTAAACTTATTAAAATGGAGCAAGGGTTATATCGGCAGGAGTTTGAGCACGACTCCTGCGGTATTGGAGCAGTAGTAGACCTCAGCAATGAACCTACTCACGAAACCATCAGCGGGGCTTTGTATATGCTCAGTAACATGGAACACCGTGGAGGCAGAGGAGCTGATCCCAAAACAGGCGATGGAGCTGGTATTTCCATCCAAATCCCCCACCAGTTTCTTCAAGATGTAACCGCACGTACAGAGATTCAGCTGCCCGAACCTGGAGAGTTTGGTTTAGGCATGACTTTTTTTCCTACCAACAAGCAGCTTTACGCCAAAGCCAAGGCTTTACTTAACCAACTCATCGAAGAGTTGGGCTTTGTGCTGATTGGCTACCGAAAGGTTCCTATTGATGAAACTATCCCCGGTTCAAGTGCGCTAGAAGTGATGCCGATTATCGAACAGGTATTTGTTCGCCACAAGGATGGGATTCAAGGTCTTGACCTTGAGCGTAAACTCTATGTACTGCGAAATTACGCAAGCTCAAAAATCAATTCAGAAATCCCCGGCGTCAATCAAGCCTTCTATTTTGCAAGCTTCAGTTCCTTAACCGTAGTGTACAAAGGACAGCTGCGAACGGATCAGGTACTCCCTTTCTTCAAGGACCTTCAAAATCCCCGCATTGCTTCAGCCTTTGCCATCGTTCACTCTAGATTTAGCACCAATACCTTTCCAAACTGGAGACTGGCACAACCCTTTCGCTACCTTTCTCACAACGGAGAAATCAATACCATTCGCGGCAATTTGAACAAAATGAAGTCCAAAGAGGCCTTGATGAAATCTGCCTTTTTTAGCCCAGAAGAGTTGGCAATGCTCATGCCCATCACCAACAAATTGAACTCCGATTCTGCCAATTTGGATGCCATGGTGGAACTACTCACCCTTAGTGGGCGGAGCCTTCCGCATGCGATGATGATGCTCGTGCCGGAAGCTTGGCAGGACAACGAGGTCATGGACAAGGAGCGAGCAGCATTCTATAAGTTTCATGCTTCCCTAGTAGAACCCTGGGATGGACCTGCCGCACTTTTATTTACAGACGGCAAATCGGTGGGCGCCACACTCGATCGAAATGGACTTCGACCGCTTCGCTATTTCATCACCAAAGACCAGCGCCTCATCCTCTCCTCCGAGGCTGGAGCGCTCCCAATCCGGGAAGCAACCATCACCCAAAAAGGAAGAATCAGCCCTGGGCGTATGCTATGGGCAGACTTGGAAAAAGGAAAGGTCCTCCTCGACGATGAAGTCAAAGGGGAGATTTGCAGACGACAGCCCTACGAACAATGGGTCAATGAAAAGCGAACCAAACTCAGGCTTGTGCCAGAGCCCGAAGAACTTAGCTATACCTACCAAACAGCCGAAATTCATGAACGCCAAACTATTTTTGGCTACACCTCTGAGGAGCTTAAAGTGATTTTAGCCCCGCTTGGAAATGAGGGTCAGGAAGCAGTTGGATCGATGGGAGCAGACACGCCATTGGCCGTGCTCTCAAAGCAAAGCCAGCACATTTCAAATTACTTCAAGCAGCTTTTTGCCCAGGTGAGCAACCCACCCATCGACCCCATTCGAGAACGGTTGGTGATGTCCCTTTTCACCAGAATTGGTGAGGGCCATAATATTTTGGAAGAAAGCCCACTTCACACCAAGCAAATCCATATTTCGCAGCCAGTCCTACTCAATGCCGACTTGGAAAAAATTACACGTCTTGAGCATTTGGGCTACCGAACCAAGCGCCTATTTGGACATTTTGTGGCAGACCACCAGCCCGGAAGACTATTGGCTGCATTGGATCAGCTGTGCAAAGAAGCGGAAGATGCAATTTTGATCGAAGGAAAAAATGTACTCATACTATCGGACAGAAATAGCTCTGATACACTCGCGCCTATTCCCTCCCTACTCGCCATCGGGGCAGTACACCAACATTTGGTCAAGAAAAAAATTCGTACGCGTGCAGGATTGGTTCTTGAATCTGCTGACATCCGAGAAGTGCACCACTTCGCCACCGCAATTGGCTATGGAGTGTCTGCCATCAACCCGTACTTGGCGCTAGAATCCCTATTGGATCTTCATCGAAAAGGAGAACTCCCTGGAGCCAGGGATGAGAAAACAGTCCTAAGCAACTATCAAAAAGGAATTGGAAAAGGATTGCTCAAGGTGCTCTCCAAAATGGGCATTTCAACCCTGCAATCGTATCAGGGCGCACAGATTTTTGAAGCCATAGGCCTAGGTCCAGAGGTGATGGATCGCTGTTTCAAAGGCACCACCTCCCGAATTAGTGGCATTTCCTTCGATGAACTAGCAGAGGAAGTATTGATCCGCCACCGTGCAGCTTACCTTCCACATACAGGCGTGTTGGAAACAGGGGGGCTATACCAGTGGAAAAGAAGGGGAGAAAAACACCTGTTTAATCCAGAAACGATTCACCTACTCCAAAAATCTACCCGAATGGGTGATTATGGACTGTATCAAAAATTTGCTTCAAAAATTAACGAGCAAAGTCAAGATGCGATGACTTTGAGGGGCTTGTTTGAATTCAAAAAGCAAATCTCCGTTCCCCTAGAGGAGGTTGAGCCTGAAGAACAAATCATGAAGCGATTCGCTACAGGCGCAATGTCCTTCGGCTCCATCTCCCATGAAGCCCATGCCACCTTAGCGATCGCCATGAACCGAATCGGCGCAAAAAGTAATACGGGTGAAGGAGGAGAGGATGAGCAGCGTTACGAAAAAAAGGCAAACGGAGACTGGGAAAGATCTGCGATTAAACAAGTGGCATCGGGACGCTTTGGAGTCACTTCCCACTACTTGACCCATGCGGAAGAGCTTCAGATAAAAATGGCTCAAGGTGCAAAGCCTGGAGAAGGAGGGCAACTTCCGGGACACAAAGTGGACGACTGGATCGGTCGAGTAAGACATTCCACGCCTGGGGTAGGTTTAATTTCCCCTCCTCCACACCACGACATTTACTCCATTGAGGACCTGGCACAGTTGATTTACGATCTAAAAAACGCAAATCGAACTGCTCGCATCAATGTAAAATTAGTGTCCCAAGCAGGAGTAGGCACCGTCGCTGCCGGCGTAGCCAAAGCCATGGCAGATGTGATCTTGATTTCTGGCGCAGATGGAGGTACCGGAGCATCTCCCCTGAGCTCAATTCGCCATGCTGGACTGCCTTGGGAACTAGGGCTCTCTGAAGCACACCAAACCCTGGTCAAAAACAACCTCAGAAGTCGGGTGGTGCTTCAAACAGATGGACAACTGCGCACAGGTCGTGACCTTGCCATTGCCACGCTTTTGGGCGCGGAAGAATGGGGGATTGCTACCGGAGCTCTGATAGCCGAAGGATGCATCATGATGCGCAAGTGCCACCTCAATACCTGCCCTGTAGGCATCGCCACACAAGACCCCGAGCTGAGAAAATTATTTACGGGTGACCCCGACCATGTGGTCAACTACTTCAAATTTATCGTGCAAGACCTTCGGGAGATCATGGCCTCCCTTGGCTTCCGCACCATCGATGAGATGGTAGGCCAAAGCCAAGTCTTACAGGCCAGCACCCATCTCAAACACTGGAAATGGGATAAGTTGGACCTTTCTCCCATTTTCCACAAGGTAGAAGTGCCCAGCCATGTGGGGATTTACAAGCAAATCGACCAAGAGGTATCCTTAGACGAAGTGCTAGACCGAAAGTTGATCGCCAAAGCAACTCCTGCTTTGGAACAAGCGATCCCTGTTCAGGGGCACTTTGATATCAAAAATACCGACCGCTCAGTGGGAGCCATGCTCTCGAATGAGATCTCCAAAATCTACGGAAGCGTAGGCCTTCCCGAAGACAGCATCCACATCACTTTCAGTGGTTCGGCTGGACAGACCTTTGGCGGATTTCTCGCCCGAGGGGTCAACTTTGAGCTGGAAGGAGAAGCGAATGATTACTTTGGAAAGGGCCTTTCCGGGGGCAGACTGATAGTTTACCCAAGTAGAAATGCACGTTTCCTCGCAGAGGAAAATATCCTGATCGGCAACGTAGCCTTCTATGGTGCCACCTCCGGGGAAGCCTTTATCAATGGAAAAGGAGGCGAGCGCTTCTGCGTGCGTAACTCTGGCGTCAAAGCCGTCATTGAAGGGATTGGCGACCATGGATGCGAATACATGACGGGTGGACTGCTTGTCAACCTTGGTGAAATCGGGAGAAATTTTGGTGCGGGAATGAGCGGTGGAATAGCCTACATCCTTGAAGAATACCAAGCCGAAGTCAACCGGGAAATGGTGGATTTGGATCCCTTGGATGAACAGGATTTTGAAACGCTCTACAGTTACCTGAAGCGACATGTGGCCTTTACTCGAAGTGCCTTGGCTCAAGGGTATTTGGAAAATTGGGAACAGACCAAAACCAGATTTATCAAAGTTATGCCAAGAGACTACAAAGCAGTATTGGCAAAAAAATCAGCTCAACAAGAACGAACCTTCGCATAATATGGGTGCCAAAGACGGATTTTTACACTACAATCGAGAGACCCCTTCAAGCCGGGATCCTCAAGTTCGGCTGGGGGATTATCAGGAAATTTATACCCCGTTTTCTGAGAAACAGCTACACAACCAGGCCGCGCGTTGCATGGACTGCGGGGTGCCATTTTGCCACAACGGCTGCCCACTTGGAAATGTGATCCCAGAATTTAACGAGGCGGTTTACCAGGAAAACTGGTTGCAGGCCATCCGCATCCTGAAGAGCACCAATAACTTCCCGGAGTTTACCGGTAGAATATGTCCCGCCCCTTGTGAAGCGAGCTGCGTGCTAGGAATCAGCAAGGATCCGGTAGCCATCGAGTTGATTGAAAAGAACATTGTCGAAAATGCCTACGAACTTGGACTAATTGCCCCTTCCCCTCCAAAAGTGCGAACAGGAAAGCGAGTGGCAGTAATTGGCTCCGGACCTGCGGGTCTTGCTGCTGCAGACCAACTCAATCAGGCAGGACATGCCGTCAGCCTTTTTGAAAAAAATGCCAAAATTGGTGGGCTGCTGCGCTATGGGATACCCGACTTTAAGTTGGAAAAATGGGTGATCGATCGAAGAATTGCGGTGATGGAGGCAGAGGGAGTTCAGTTTATCACCCAAACGGAAATCGG
>CANGZP010000009.1 GCA_947458475.1 Cyclobacteriaceae bacterium
TAAAATCTTGCTTCTTGTCTCTTGAATCTCGTTTCTGAGTCTACTTGGTACCTGGTACTTCGTACTTTGTACAATGAAATGAAGTCTTGTCTCTCGGCTCTTGCTTCTCTTATCGTCTTGCTACTTGATTCTTGATACTTACTACTCTTTTAATATCGAATGCCGAACACCAATCGAAGAATGAAGAAGTGGGGATTTGTGTGCTGACTCAAATGGTACTTCTGAAGGTACTTGGTACCTGGTACTTCGTACTTTGTACAATGAAGTCTTGCTTCAAAAAAAAAGACTACCTATTCGTAGCCTTTTTTCTTTTTTTCTCTTTTTTCTTCCTTCTTCTCCTTAGGAGTCTTGGTAGGCGCCTTCTTTGTCGCTTTCTGGGTATTCATTCCTTTAGCCATCTTTTTGGGGGTTTAAAGGTTAACTCGTATTCCAAGCTAGGAAAATTCTAGGAAGAACCAAAATGGATACCTTCCTCCGGCCCCAATTTATAGTACCTTTTGCTGTGGTTTATCACAGTTTGTAATACCGGACGTACGCGATCCATTTTCCATCTGGAGACCAACTGTGAACATTGATGGTGCCCTGACCTCCATAAAAGGTCTTCGTCAAGTCTTCAATTTTCATATTTCCTAAATTCATCATTCGCAGTTTCACGTCCTTTCCAAAAGGATGAGATCCCTTCTGGTCCTCCAAATAAGAAATGTAAACGATGTGCTGGTTGTCTGGCGAAGGGTGTGGAAACCAATTATCCAATTCATCAAAGGTGAGCTGCTCCTGGCCACTACCATCCACTTTCATCCGGTAAACGTGCATTTGACCAGTTCGGTGGGAATTGAAGTAAATCCATTGTCCATCATACGAATATTCTGGACCATCGTCCAAACCCGGTGAGTTCGTAAGTCGAATCTCTTCACCTCCTACTGTAGGGATTACATATATATCCCATTCTTCTCCTCTATTGGCACAATAAGAAAGGAAATTTCCGTCAGGACTGATTCCGTGCCAGTAACTTGGATATGCGGGGGTGATCAACTTTGGTTGCCCTCCCTCCATCGGTAAGGTGTAAATTCTGGAGCCTAAACCCTTGTCATTTTTACTGAAAACGAGTGTTTTCCCATCAAAGCTGAGTCCGTGATCATTGTTGGCAGAGGAAACAATGCCTTCATGGATCCCCCTTGATTTTTCGCCGGTTAAGCTGATTTTTTCTAATAAACCACCGGCATTGATCAATAAAAAAGTGCCGTCTCTGGACCAATTGGGAGCCTCAAAATGTCTATTCTCGCGCAGAATAATTCGTTCTTCCCCAGATTGAACGTTTAAAATTACGAGTTCACTCGCTATGTTTTGCTGAACTTGTGCAAACCCTGGTATTCCAAATAGAATGGATAGGCAGATTCCTACAATTTTTCTCATGTAAATCTTTAGTAGTTTGATTTACATGAAGTTAGATCAATTTACTTTCAATTAATTGACCACTTCTATACAGAAACTGTGCTTTGGTGTAAATTTTCCAATCTCCCAGAAATGTTGTTCATGCAGGTGCATCGTTTCCACAAACCAGGCTTTGTCCTCTGCTCCCACTGAAATAAGTAATCCTCCACTGGTTTGAGGATCGCAGAGTGGAACCAACTCCATTCCCTTGACGCCACTAACTTTAGGTGAATAGGCATTCCAATTTCGGTAAGTGTTGTCTGGAAAAACAAACTGTGACATGTAATCTTGCACTCCTTCAATTAACGGTAGGGCCTTGAAATCTAGTTGCAGCGAGAGATCAGCTCCCTCAGCCATCTCTAGGGCATGTCCTAACAAGCCAAATCCAGTTACATCCGTGAGCGCATGCACTTCTTCATGATTGCCCAACACTTCCCCAATCTTGTTGAGCTGGCAAGCCACCTCAACTAAGTTTTGGTAATCTTTTGGATTTATTTTCTGACGCTTCAGAGCCGTAGCCAATACGCCGATACCCAAGGGCTTGGTCAAAAAGAGTAGGTCACCTTCTTTGCTCCCAGAATTCTTCTTTATTTTTCTAGGATGGATAATTCCATTGACGGATAAGCCGAAAATAGGGTCCTTTGCTGCAATGGAATGTCCACCTGCCAACTCAATTCCTGCCTGGCTACAGGCCAATTTTGCTCCCTCCAGAACTTTCGCAGCCAATTCTGGTGCGAGTTTCTCCACCGGCCAACTTAATATGGCATTGGCGAATAGTGGTTTGCCTCCCATCGCATACACGTCTGAGATGGCATTGGTGGCAGCGATACGGCCAAAATCAAAAGCATCATCCACAATGGGAGTAAAAAAATCTACCGTGTTGATCAGCGCCAGATCTTCGGACACTTGATACACAGCAGCATCGTCCTTGGAAGAATTGCCGACCAAAAGGTTGGGGTCCTTTTGAGAGAATGAACCACTTGCTTGCAGAATTTGATCTAAGACTGCTGGTGCGATCTTGCACCCGCAACCTGATCCTTCGCTCCAGTCCGTGAGTCGGATGGTCTGTTCCATTTCCTTAAGGTTTGGTTTGTAAAAGTAAGTTGACTTGATCCTCAAGCGCTAAGCCTACCAAGTTCAAGTGAATAGTTTTTGAAACTTCATGACGGTCTAGGTCATAAGTGTAAGTCTTATCGTAATACTGCAATAGGATCGGAATCCAGATTTCAGGTTGATGGGCTTGAATTGCTTCGAGCGCCTGCTTGGTTCGATCACCTCCGAGTCGCTTTTGAAGTCGTAGCACTGCAGCCGATAATTCCGCCTGATCCAATGCAGCATATTCGCTTGCAATGTGTGCCATACGTTCGGCATCCGTTTTCTCAATTTCTATGCGTGGACTTTGTGTCAGCTGCAAATAGAAGGAATCAGGAAGGATAATTCGCCCAATTCGCCTGCTTTCATTTTCAACCCAAATGGTTTGGTGTAGATTCATCACTCGTAGTTGCTCGGCCAAAAGGTTCTCAAATTGCTCTACCGTCGGTTGGACAGGCAGTCCAATCGCCCCAAAGGATGAGCCTTTGTGATTGGCCATTCCCTCCAAATCCACGACTTGTTCGCCTCGTTCTTTTAGCTTTTGAAGCAATACTGTTTTGGCAGCACCCGTTTTTCCTCCCAATACGAGCAGGGGATAGGGCTCCCTTACCTCATTAAAAGTGAAGGTGCGGTAGGTTTTGTAGCCTCCAGCCAATCGGTACACTTCAAATCCCACCTGGGTCAAAAGCCAGGAGAGGATCTGACTCCGCATTCCCCCACGCCAACAATAGAGCAATATTTTTTTGTTGGGAAAATTACGGAGTGCTTCCCGTTGAATGAGGTGAAATCGAGGACCCACCAATTCAAATCCCTTTAGCGTTGCTTTTTCAGGACCGGCTTGCTTGTATAAAGTGCCTACTTGAATTCGTTCGGCATTGTTGAGGATGGGGATGTTGATTGCCCCAGGAATATGACTTTGGGCAAACTCACCCTCACTACGCGCATCTACGAGGGGTAGTTGTTCGCGTAATGTCCAAAAATTTTCTAAGGTGAGTGAGACTTCAGCCATGGAGATGTGAAAGATAAAAAAAGCCGCAAAGATTACTTTACGGCTTTAGCTTAGGATCGCAAGAAAATTACAGTTGCGCATCCAGTTTTTGTGCCAAAACAGCCTTAGGAACAGCGCCTACTTGCTTGTCTACGATTTCACCTCCTTTAAAAAATAGGAGAGTAGGGATGGAACGAATACCAAAAGCCTGTGCTACAGAAGGGTTGGCATCAACATCCACCTTTCCAATCACTGCTTTTCCTTCGTAATCTCCTGCCAACTCTTCTACTACGGGACCAATCATTTTGCAAGGACCGCACCATTCTGCCCAAAAGTCAACAAGGATAGGTTGGCTTCCAGAGATGATTTCTTCAAAGTTTGCGTCGGTAATTTCAATTGCTTTTGCCATGG
Organism: Cyclobacteriaceae bacterium; assembly: GCA_947458475.1. Classification (GTDB taxonomy): domain Bacteria; phylum Bacteroidota; class Bacteroidia; order Cytophagales; family Cyclobacteriaceae; genus Algoriphagus. The sequence continues at coordinate 3,923 of CANGZP010000009.1, forward strand.
GATGCTTTCAGGTAAGGTTCTTTTTTCAAATATATCAGCAAAATGCAATTGAATCCGAATAAGTTCCGTTCAATTTTAATTAATTGCTGATAGGACTGAATTTTTTAAGTTATCGATCCATGATTTTGTAGGCTACTTCAGGGAGCAGCTTTAATTCTTTGATTAATTCTGCGCTGGGATCAACCTTCATTTTCTTCGAAAAAAGCTCCAGACTGATGTTTTCTTGCTGGTCCAAGACCTCAATATACAACTTTGCATCCCCCTTGTATTTTGTGGTGATGCTTTCCAATTTCTCCATAAGGTCAAGTGTCAAATCATCCAAATTGATATTGACTTTAAGTCCCTTGATCATGCGTCCTCGAACTTCACTGAGTAGGGAGATCGAATTGATTTTAAACTCCAATTCATTCTCGTTGCCCCATTTCTTTTGGGCTACCCCTCCGTTGATAAACAAGAACCAGCCCGTCATGAAGTACTGCTTAAACTTTACATAATCCTCCCCAAAGAGGAAGAAAGTGAAGGTTCCGTGGTAATCTTCCATGGTGAGCGTGCCGAAAGGCTTACCATTTTTGGTGGTCCGGTGTGCAAAGCTTGCTACAGATCCCGCTAGACGCAACTCGTTTTTCCCTTTTAAAGCATCCAGGTCGTTGAGTGCAGTCAAAGTGGCATTGGTAAAAGAGTCGATCTCCAGCTTGTACTGATCCAAGGGATGCCCAGAGATGAATAAGCCCACTACTTCCTTCTCAATGTTGAGCTGCTGAATTTGTGAAAATGGCTCCATTGGGGCCACGGATGGCAATGGAACTTCCGCGGTGCCGCTACTTCCTCCAAAGAGGCTCACCTGCGCACTGTCTTCTTCTTGTTGTATTTTCTGTGCGTAGCGGCTAGCCTTTTCAATCAGGCTCACATCTCCATCGGGAGCCTCCAAGTATTGCCTGCGGTGATGCTCTTTGAAGCAATCAAAACTACCTGCCATGGCCAAGGCCTCCATGGACCTTTTGTTGAGAGTACGGGTGTTGACACGCTTGGCAAACTCAAAGATGTTTTTGTAAGGGCCCTTGCTGATTCGCTCCTTGATGATTTCTTCCACTGCTGCAGTTCCAGCGCCCTTGATGGCAGCCATGCCAAAGCGGATTTCTCCTTGGGCATTTACCGTAAACCCACTTTTGGATTCATTGACATCTGGTCCCAACACTTGTATCCCCATGCGTCTGCATTCTTCCATAAAGAAGGTCACCTGGGTGATGTCATTCATGTTGTTGCTCAACACGGAAGCCATGTATTCGGCAGGATAATGGGCCTTGAGGTAGGCGGTTTGGTACGCAATCCAAGCGTAGCAGGTCGAGTGCGATTTGTTGAAGGCATAGGATGCAAAAGCCTCCCAGTCCGTCCATATTTTCTCCAGTTTTTTGGTATCATGCCCTTTGGATGCTGCCTGCTCCACAAATTTGGGCTTCATCTTGTCCAATACATCCTTCTGCTTTTTTCCCATTGCCTTTCGAAGCACATCGGCCTCACCTTTGGTAAATCCGGCAATTTTTTGGGAAAGCAGCATGACTTGCTCCTGGTAAACGGTGATTCCGTAGGTTTCCTCCAGGTACTCCTTCATGTCTTCCAAATCATAAGAAATAGGCTCTGTGCCATGCTTTCGTTTGATAAAGGAGGGAATGTAGGCCAAAGGTCCTGGTCGATAGAGGGCGTTCATGGCAATGAGGTCAGCAAAAACCGTCGGTTTCAACTCCCGCATGTATTTCTGCATTCCCGGACTTTCGTATTGGAATATCCCGACAGTTTCTCCTCGCTGAAAAAGCTCGTAGGTCTTTACATCATCTATCGGAAAAGCATCTGCGTCCAGCTGAATGTCGTGTCGTTCCTTGATGATTTTGATGGCGTCCTTGATCAGGGTAAGGGTCTTCAACCCCAGAAAGTCCATTTTCAACAAGCCTGCGGATTCCACCACGGCATTGTCAAATTGGGTACACACCATGTCTGAATCCTTGGCCAAAGCCACAGGAACGAAGTTGGTGATGTCCGAAGGGGTGATGATGACCCCGCAAGCATGGATGCCAAGGTTACGGACGGATCCTTCAAGAACGGTGGCTTGGTTGATGGTCTTCGCGGAATCGTCTAGTCCTTGCGCTATTTTTATAAGCTCCTCCGCCTTTTGAAGTAGTTCTCCCTGCCCCTTCAATTTGTCCAAGAGGGCAGGTCTATTTTTGGCAAGTTCAAACAAGGTTTTGAGCTTGATGTCTGGGACCAAATTGGCCAGCCTTCCAGCTTCTGGGAGCGGTAAGTTCAAAACCCGAGCAGTATCGCGAATCGCAGATTTGGCTGCCATCGTACCGTATGTAATGATCTGTGCCACCTGGTTGGTCCCGTACTTGTTGATTACGTAATCGATAACCGCTTGGCGACCTTCGTCGTCAAAGTCAATATCAATATCGGGCAAGGATACACGGTCTGGATTTAGAAATCTCTCAAAGAGGAGGTTGTAGGCAATCGGATCCACGTTGGTGATGGCCACGCAATAGGCGACAGCAGAACCAGCAGCAGATCCTCTTCCTGGGCCTACAGACACCCCCATGTCACGCGCTGCTCTTGTGAAATCTTGGACAATGAGGAAGTAGCCTGGATATCCTGTGTTTTCAATGGTTTGTAGCTCAAAATCCAGCCGTTCTTGTATTTCGGGGGTGAGTTCGGGGTATCGCTTTTTTGCACCCTCATACGTAAGGTGGCGCAAATATGCATTTTCACCACGTTTGCCTCCATCTGCTTCGTCTTCAGGATGCTTAAACTCATCTGGGATGTCAAACTTGGGCAATAACACCTCCCGAGCAAGTTTGTAGGCCTCGCATTTCTCTACGATTTCTTGGGTGCAGTGGATCGCCTCCGGCAAATCCGCAAACAGCTGTTTCATCTCCTCTGGGCTTTTGAGGTAGAACTCATCGTTGGGAAAGCCAAATCTAAATTCGCGGCCTCGCTTGCCTACATACTTTTTAGGTTTTTCCAAGAGCTCCCCATCTTTGACACAAAGTAGGATATCATGTGCCTTGGCATCCCCCTTTTCGTTGTAATAGGAGTTGTTGGAGGCAAAATACTTCACCCCATATTTATGGGCCAACTCAAGCAATACCTCGTTGACTTTATCTTCTTCGGGGACCCCATGTCGGTTGAGTTCCACGTAAAAATCATCTCCAAACTGCTCTTTCCACCAGACAAAGGCTTCCTCTGCTTGCGTTTCGCCCACATTGAGGATGAGGTAGGGGATCTCGCCCCAGATGCCTCCGGTGCTGGCAATTAAGTCTCCCTTGTACTGGGCAAGGAGTTCCTTGTCGATCCGGGGTACGTAATAAAATCCTTCCGTATTCGCATAGGAGGCAAGCTTGGCAAGATTGTGGTATCCTGCTTTATTTTTCGCCAATAGGACGGTTTGGTAGCCATCGTCCTTGGCCGCTTTGTTTTTTCGATCTCTACACAGGTTAAACTCGCAGCCAAGGATGGGTTTAATTTCTTTGGCCATCGCTTCCTTCACGAAGTGAAATGCTCCCATCATGTTGCCGTGATCGGTCATTGCGAGTGCGCTCATGCCCAGCGCTTTTGCCTTGGCGATAAGGGTAGGTATTTCGGAGGTTGCCTGCAATACGGAAAATTGCGTGTGTACATGCAGGTGCGTGAATGGGCTGTCGTTTGTGGCGGCTACTCCTACAGGCGTTGATTTTTTAGCGGCACCCGCTGTTGCTGCTTGGACTTCTGTAGTGCGCTGCGCAAAATTGGCTTCTGCGAGAACAGGAGCCTCGTACAGCACCTCCTCTGAGGAGATTCCAGGTTCTGGGTTTTGTACCTTTTGTGCGATCAACCCAAAAAAGCAGCGGGCAGTAGCGGCCACATCGTAAGCAGCGTCGTGGGCATCCCCAAATCCTTCGCCAAAAAGTTTTTGGTGCAACTCGGTTAGGGTAGGCCATTTGAACTTGCCTCCTTTTCCGCCAGGGAGTGCACAGAACTGGGTAGAAATGTCCTTGGTGTCAAGCTCTGCCATGCCCTCAAAGGGCATTACGAGCGCGCCACGAAGGTATTCTGAACCGACTACATGGATGTCAAACCCAATATTATGGCCAACGAGGTACTTGGATTGGATGACATCCTCGCGAAAGATTTGTAGTATTTCTTTGAGGTCATGCCCTTCTTCCAAGGCACGCTTGGTAGAGATGCCGTGTACTTTTTCTGCATTGTAAGGGATCGTAAATCCCTCGGGGCGGATGATGTAGTTTTTGTTGGAAAGGAGCTTTCCCCGAGCGTCATGCAGCTGCCATGCCAGCTGAACCAGCCTTGGCCAATTGTCCAAGTCAGACATGGGTGCATTGTACGACCTGGGTAAGCCAGTAGTCTCCGTATCAAAAATTAAGTACATAGGGGAATGGGAAATAAAGACTCAAAATACGGCTTAAAAAGGGAAGCAAAAAATGGAGTGACGAGAATTGTCGGAGATGAATACAAAAGCATTGATAATTGAATCCTTTAAGAAGTTTGAATCTTCAACAAGATTTTCTAATATCATCTTAGACTTTAAATCTTCTTTGGTATGGCAGTGAATTTGTTTAATGTATTCCTTTTTTGGTTCTTTTTCATTGATCCTTCTTTCTTTTTGGGAAAGTGGAAACTTGAAAATCACGGCCCTATAAATAGTGTTTTACAATCTGAGGTTTTGGCAGAGTTGGAATTAGATGAGCAAAATGGGATTCAAAATGCTGCAAAATTATATTTAGATAATCATTATTTAGAATTCAGGAAGGACACAGTCTTTTGGAAAGATGTTGAATCTGGTGATAAAGGAGTGGTTGAGAAGATTGGTAAATGGCATTTAATTGGAGACACCCTCATTATCATGGACTATGAAAAGATAGTTACCTCTAAATACTTAATTACTCAAGATGGCGAAGACGGTTTCATTCAAAGGGACATCTCCCCTAGAGGTCAAATTTCAAAAAGCCCTGTTATATACAGCAGAAATAAAGAATGAGCTTTAGATGATGACTTTTTATAGCCTTGGTATAGTAGATTTATTATCGAAGGAGATTAAAGTTCGAATTTAGAAATCTAGTGCCATCTGAGGACAGAAATCTTTGAGGAGTCTTTTACTCTAGAATCCGGGAAAATCCCTCCAAGAGATTACTCGCCCAGCGCTTCGTTTTTGGTTGAGATCTCCTGCATAAATGAGGCCTTTTGTGCGCAGCGGACTGCTAGAAATCTGCTCAAATTTTGCCAAACCGTTGAAATTTTCAGTGAGAATGGTCTCGCTCGCCTTGATCTCGAATGCATCTAGGTTTAACCCTTGATCCACCAGCAGGTCTATTTCATTCCCATGATTGTCTCTCCAAAACCAAGGGCTTTCGTCTCGATAGCGGTGATGCATTTGTTTGTGAAATTCGGCAACGACCATGTTTTCAAACAAGGCTCCTTTTACGGGATGCGTAACAAGCATTTCCCTGGTTTTGATTTTCAGTAAGTAGGCCAATAGTCCGGTGTCGTAGAAATAGAGCTTTGGCGTTTTGACCACCCGCTTGCTGAAATTTTTGTGGTAAGGATACAGCTGAAAGGTGATGTAACTAGACTCTAGTGCAGAGAGCCAGGATTTTGCCGTAGGCTGACTGATGCCGGCTTCATTGGCTAGGGAACTCATGTTTAAGAGCTGGCCTGCACGAGCGGCACAGAGGCTTAGAAAATTTTTGAACAACCTCAAATCTTTCACCTCTAGCAGTTCTGTTACATCACGATTCACATAGGTCTGTACGTAATTGGAGTAGAAAACCGCTGGAGCGATTTTTCGGTCGTAGAGTGCCGGATAGAAACCGTGAAGCAATTGATCCAAGGGGTCCTCTGCGAGCAAATGAGCTTCCTTTAGTTCTTGCATGTCTAAGGGTAGCAGCTTGAATAGCGCAACTCTGCCTGCGAGACTTTGTTTGATGCGCTCCATCAAATGAAAATTTTGGGAGCCAGACAAGATAAATCCTCCCATCCGCTCAGGCCGACTGTCTACTAAGGTTTGGAGGTAGGAAAACAATGCCGGAGCCTGCTGAACTTCATCGAAGATCATGAAGTCATTGTATTCAGCTAGAAATCCATTGGGATCCTTGAGCGCGAAGTCGCGGGCATCTGGATTTTCCAAACTGACATATCGGTAATCGGGGAAAAGTGTCTTGAGCAAAGTGGTCTTCCCCGATTGCCTTGGCCCGGTCACTGCGAGTATCGGGTATTTGCTTTGGTATTCCCGTATTGCCTTGTAAATGTGTCTGTTGATTACATCCATCGGCCACAAAGGAACGATTAATTTTGAAATTGTACAAGGTTAACTTTGAAATTGTACAGCTTCAACTTTGAAATTGTACAAGGTCAACTTTGAAATTGTACGGAGTTGATTTTGAAATTGTACAGAAATTTCGGTTGATTTTTTAGCTCAAAAACGCGCATAAATTTAAATTCAGTAGCTCAAAGGGCTACTTTTCAGCGATACGGCCAAGCCCAGTACTAGTAAAAAAGTAGGGATTTATCGCTTGTCTTCCCAAGGCATGTAGACCACTTTTTTGGTCTGAAAAAATTCCTCGTTGAAGTAGTCTTCCAAGTGGTAGCAAACGTAGGACTTACCTGTCTCCTCCATTTCCTCGTCCACATCCCCACCTTTGAGGTAGAGGATGCCATTCGGGTAGTCGTTGATGTCCTCCTTTTTAATTTTTCCTTTTACCCAAGGGTAAAACTGGATCATACGGGTGACGGCCCGGCTGACCACAAAATCGTATTTCCGAACCAAGGATTCTGCACGTGCTTGTTGCGCCTCAACATTGGTAAGCTTCAGTGCTTTGGCTACTTCTTTGACGACGGTGATTTTCTTGCCAATGGAGTCGACCAAATGGAAGTGGGTATCTGGAAATAAGATTGCAAGCGGAATCCCTGGAAATCCACCGCCCGTACCGATGTCCAACACCTTCGTTCCCGGTTGAAATTGCAGCACCTTGGCGATACCTAGCGAATGGAGCACATGGTGAATGTAAAATTGATCCATGTCCTTGCGGCTAATCACATTGATTTTGGCATTCCAGTCCTGATAGACGGCTTCCAATTGCTCGAATTGCTGGAGCTGCTTGGCGGTAAGGTCAGGAAAGTAGGATGCAATTAGGGCGCTAGTGGAGCTCATCAAATTTGGTTTTCTTTTCCAGAAGCAATTTCATAGAGCAATTCACGGGAACGATGCAACTGTGCTTTAACGGTTCCCAGTGGCTTATCGAGCTCTTGAGCGATTTCCTCGTAAGAAAGCTCGTCGAAGTAGCGCAGTTTCACCAGGGTTCTGTATTTTGCTGGGAGCTTGTCCACAAACAGGCGTACCATCTCGATGCGCTGCGTCTTGATGAACTCATCTTGTGGGTTATCGTCTTTGTCCTCCACATCCATGGTCACGGCATTCCCATTGTCATCCGAAAAAGAATTATTTAAACTCATGGTTTTGAGCTTCTTTTTTCGGATAAAGTCAATGGTATTGTTTGTGGCAATGCGAAACAACCACGTTGAAAAGGTGTATTCTTTTTTGAATCGCTCCAGATTTCGGAAGGCCTTTGCAAAGGCTTCCATGGTCAGATCATCTGCATCATCCGCATCGCGGATCATCTTCAGAATCATAAAATAGACCGCCTTCTTGTAGCGTTTCATCAAGGTGGCATAGGCTGACTGATCCTTTCCTTGGACGGCACGGTCAATCAGTTCAAAATCCTCAAGGGCCTTGGATGAAAATTCGCGTTCGTTGCCGTTCATTTGCTATTTTTTGCCTGATAGGAGATAGATCCTAAGACCCAAAAGTATGCCAAGTACAACAAATCATTTAGCAATACATTCATTTTAGGGAAATTGCTCTGCAGGTTTTTTGAGGCGGACCTAATAATTGAGAACAATAAAATAGACCGAATCCCCAATATTCCCAAAACGACCAAAAAGTATTCCCATTGCAGTCCGATACCGAAATAAATCAATAGGCCAACCCCTCCGATCCAATAGAGCGCGTGGGATATGCCATAAAGACCCATTTTTCGCTTGTCTTCAACGCGAAAAAACCGTTCGGCATGCAATAAGTGTTTCTCGTGTTGCAAATATTCTTTCCAAGTCTCTTTAGGTGCGGATAGGGTGATTGCTTCCGCATCAATGACTACCTTGGTATTTGATCCTGTAGCGTGGGTATTCACAAATACCGAATCATCTCCCCCCTCCACATTCCAGAAGCCTCTGAATCCTTTCTCTTCCATGAAAAAGCTCTTTCGGTAACATAAATTTTTGCCGGTGCCCATGAAAGGTGATTTCCAAAGGCCGAAGGAAAGGTAGAAAAGTGCCTTTAACACGGCTTCAAACTGAATCCATTGATTGAGTGATCCTGGCTTTTGCTCAGGGCTTGAAAATCCGAGCGCAAAAGTTTTACCTTCCTCTCGTACAGGCGCAGTCATTTTGCGGATCCATTGATTTGAGTTGGGAAGACTGTCCGCATCTGTGAGTAGGATGACGTCGTTTTTGGCAACTTTTATGCCTAGTGCGAGTGCAAATTTTTTGGCAGTACAGTGTTTGGGGGTATACTTGATGGTAACCGATCGAAGTTTTGGGTACTTCACCATCAGGTCTTCCAATAGTCGCTTGGTTCGATCTGTACTCTGATCGTTGACGATCATCACATCAAATTTGGGGTAATCTTGTTCAAAAAGTTTTGGGATCAATACTTTGAGGTGCTGGAATTTATTCCGTGCCGTCACCAATACGGTCACTCCTTCCTCAGGATATTGGATTCCTGATTTTTTGGACCCGCGGGAATACCAAGCAGTTCGGGAAAATACCATGAATAGGTATCCTCCTTGAACAAGTATTCCGAAACCGAAGAAAAACCACAATAAAAATAGGCCCATAGGTCAATTCTGCTGGGCAAATATAAAATCAATTTCAGCAAGTCATTTAAGAATAAGTGGATATTTTTGCACAAGTAAGCCCTTTCAAGAAAGTCTGGCATTTTTGCTCCTTTTTGCGTCCCAATGAAGTTTGTCCTAGAAAAAAAAGATACCCTAACCCAAGCCCGTGCGGGCACCCTTACCACAGACCATGGCACGATTCAAACGCCTATTTTTATGCCTGTGGGGACAGCGGGAACGGTCAAAGCGGTGCATCAACGTGAATTAAAAACAGACATTCAGGCACAGATCATTCTAGGCAATACCTACCATCTCTATTTGAGACCAGGATTGGACACCTTGGAGAAAGCGGGTGGCCTCCACAAATTTATTGGCTGGGATAGGCCTATGCTGACCGATTCGGGAGGCTATCAGGTATTTTCCCTTGCAGGCACACGAAAAATCAAGGAAGAAGGGGTGACCTTCAAGTCCCATATCGATGGGTCCAAGCACTTTTTTGCCCCTGAAAATGTGATGGATATCCAACGCAGCATCGGAGCGGATATCATCATGGCCTTCGATGAGTGTACACCCTATCCCTGCGACTATTCCTATGCGCGTCAATCCATGGAGATGACCCACCGCTGGCTACTCCGCTGCCAAGATCGGTTTGATGCGACGGAAGGGAAATACGGGTACAGCCAGAGCCTTTTTCCAATTGTTCAAGGATCAGTATACAAAGACCTTCGCGTTCAAAGCGCAGAGTTTATTGCCAAGCAAGGTAGAGAAGGTAATGCCATCGGAGGACTTTCGGTAGGTGAGCCTGCCGAGATGATGTACGAAATGACCGAATTGGTGACTGCTATTCTGCCAGTTGAGAAACCCCGCTACTTGATGGGAGTGGGCACCCCTGCCAATATCCTCGAGTGCATCGCCCTTGGTGTAGATATGTTTGACTGTGTCATGCCCACCCGAAATGCCCGCAATGGCATGTTGTTTACCTCAGAAGGCATTATCAATATTCGAAATGAAAAGTGGAAGGATGATTTTAGTGCCATAGACCCAGCCATAGGCAATGAAGTGAGCAGCACCTACACCAAGGCCTACTTGCGGCACTTGACGGTTTCGAAAGAAATTTTGGCTGCCCAGATCGCAAGTATCCACAACCTATCCTTTTACCTCTGGCTTGTAGGTCAAGCAAGGGAGCATATTCAAGCGGGAGATTTTGGTAGTTGGAAAACGGCCATGGTCCAAAAAGTAAGTACGCGATTGTAACATGAAAATTCTAGACAAACTCATCATCAAAGAATTTTTGAAGACCTACTTTTTTGTAGTGGTCTTGCTTATTCTGGTGGTTTTGGTCCTGGATTTTACAGAGAAAAACGACACCTACATCCGTAATCAGGTGCCAACAAAAGACATTTTGGCTTACATGGGCAACTATGGGTTGTACCTCAACAACCTGCTTACCCCAATAACGGTCTTTATCTCGGTGATCTTCATCACGTCCAAGATGGCCGGCAGAACAGAGATCGTGGCAATTTTGAGTTCAGGGATAAGTTTCATTCGTTTACTTCGGCCTTTTCTCCTTGCTGCCTCCCTTATTGGAGCCACAAGCTTTGTGTTGAATGGTTGGGTTTTGCCAACAGCCACTGCTGGCGTAGCAAAGTTTCGAATGCAATACCTGGAAAAAGGGGAAGCCTCTACGGACCCAAATATTCACATCAAAGTAGGTCCAGATGCCTATGCTTACATCAGCAGGTTTTACAAAACCAGCAATACAGGCTACAATTTTACTTTGGAAGAAATCCGTGAGGGGAAACTAATTTCCAAGCTTTCTTCAGACCTAATCCAGTGGGATACGACCAAAAATGTATGGCGATTGGAAAGCTGGCGACTACGAGTACTAAAGGAGCGAGGAGAGGAATATTCTACTGGCAATGCGATGGATACAATGCTTTCCATTTCACCTGCTGATTTTGATTTGCCAGAAAACCACCACGAAACACTCAAGCTCCCAGAATTGAGTCGGCAAATCACCCTCTTGGAGGAGCGAGGAGCGGACAATGTGAGCTATTACCGCATCGAGCGAATCGTGCGTTACATGTCTCCTTTTGCATCCGTCATCCTTACATTTATTGGGGTGATTATGTCGGCACGCAAAACTAGGGGCGGCTCCGGATTTCAAATTGCAATGGGCTTTTTCTTGGCCTTTGTCTACATCCTCTTGTTTCTTCTTTCCCGCACTTTTGCAGAGGCGGGTACTCAGTTTCCCGTTTTGGCGGTGTGGATGCCTAACTTGCTTTTTGCGCTTACGGGATTGATTTTATATAAAACTGTTCCTCGGTGATGCAGCCTTCTACCTTCAAGGATTACCTGCTACTTCACTTCATTGTGTTGATTTGGGGGATTACCTCCATTTTAGGTTTGTTGATTAGCCTACCCTCCTTGGAGCTTGTATTTTACCGAACCCTTCTAGCGGCGATAGGAGTAGCGGTCCTGATGGGATTGCGAAAAGAATCGCTGCGTGTAGCTCCCATCGACTTACTCAAAATCATCGGAGTAGGGGTGCTGATTTCCTTGCACTGGATCTTCTTTTTTTGGTCGGCCAAGGTGTCTACGGCTTCTGTTTGCCTTGCCGGCATGGCTACCACCTCACTTTGGACGTCTTTTTTGGATCCCTTGATCAACAAAAAGCGTGTTAAACCCTTTGAGGTTGCCTTAGGTTTACTCGTGATTTCAGGATTACTCGTCATCTTTCAATTCGAAAATGGGTACTGGCTGGGGCTTTCTATGGCCTTGGTAGCAGCATTTTTGAGTGCCCTATTCTCCATATTGAATGGACGTTTAACTTTTCGATACAGTCCCTATCAAATTACTTTTTACGAAATGGGTGCCGCGAGCTTAGTGGCCTTTCTATTTTTGCCGCTCTATTCCTATATCGATGGTTCGGCTATTCAATGGGCATGGAAAGGATTGGATTGGCTTTGGATCCTGATTTTAGCAGGAATTTGTACGGTTTATGCGTTTTCGGTTTCGGTGGAATTGATGAAGCGCCTGCCGGTATTTTCAATCAACCTCACCATCAACTTGGAGCCAGTCTATGGGATTTTGCTTGCGGTGGCAATTTTTGGAGAGAAAGAAAAAATGACGGAGCAGTTTTACCTAGGAACAGCCATCATTCTCGTTTCCGTATTGATCTATCCAGTGCTCAATTATTGGAATAAAAAAAGAACCCCCAGCCTTCAACAGTAATTCTGAGGTCCTTGATTTATCTAGCCAGATTTTTTTGAGTGCTTAAAGTTGGGATTCAAATACGAAATAGGATGTTGCCCAGCTAGGCAGGTTTGGTTTTTCTTCAAACAACCCAAATACACTGGATCCCGAACCTGACATGGAGGCATAGTAGGCGCCCGCCTGGTACAGGGAGGACTTGATTTGAGCTATCTCGGGATGGGCTTGAAAAACACTTTTTTCAAAATCATTGACCAGCTCATCTTTCCAGCGACTTCGGTCCGCAAGTACTTCTTCCAATGAGTTCTTAGGTGCTGCTGGACTTACCCCCGCATAAGCTTCCTTGGTGCCCACATGGATGCCAGGATGAATCAACACCAGGTGAGATCCTTGAAGAGCTACCGAACAAGGATCAAGAATTTCTCCTCTGCCGCGGATGATTTTTGGCGTGTTTTCAATGAAAAAAGGACAGTCGCTACCCAATTCCGCAGCATACTCCTCTAAGAAAAAATCATCCAAGTGCAGGTCAAAGAGATTGTTCATCAATTTGAGTGCAAAAGCACCGTCTGCCGATCCCCCACCCAAACCAGCGCCCATGGGAATGTATTTGTGGAGGTGTATTTGTAGGCTGGGTAATCCCTGATAGTCCTTTTTTAGGAGTTTCTCTGCCTTCAAAATTAGGTTGTCCTTGGAATCCCCAGGAATCGACAATCCCGAAACGGCCCAAGAAGGTTTCTTATCCAAAACCATCTCTAATGCATCACAGAGAGGGATAGGGACCATGCAAGATTCGATCTCGTGGTACCCATCTTTCCGCTTTTGGGTGATGTGAAGTCCTAGGTTGATTTTGGCGTTGGGAAAAGTGATCATGGAAAAACGCTGTTTAGACAAAAGTAATGGAAATCAGTGTAGATCGGATCCTTTCATTTACTTTTTAAAAAAATCAAACTTTGGCCAAATTTTTAGCATTTGTTAGGATAATTCGATCAATTATTAGTTGAAACGCATCGATAAATCGAAAAAATTGAAAAAAATAAAAATCAGTAGAAAATTTTGAGAAGATGGAATTTTTAGGCTTTTTTTCAGGAATGAGTTTTGACATTTTTTTAAAAGTAAAATAAAAGTCTGTAAAAAATGATTTTACCCAATTTTAAATACTGATTTTGGGTTTGTAAGAAGAATTAAATATTGTTTGTTTCATCATAGATAATTACTATTGTGAGGTAATTCAGTGCTGAATTACTTAACCGTGAACACATGACTTACTCTTTGGTGCTCCTCCTGCGATTTAGCATTCTCCTTCCTATCTTAAAGTGAGGCACTAGAGCATAGCATTCAACCTATACCTTCTAAAGTGCCTCCATCCAATGAGGCACTTTTTTTATTTCAAATTCCATGACCCAAAATCCACTCAAAAAATACAGCTGGGAAATTAGTGACAACCCCGAACATCCGGCAGGGATGGCAATGCTTTATGCGACTGGGATGTCTGACAAAAAAATGAAGCAGCCTTTTGTAGGCATCGCTAGTTGCGGCTACGAAAGTAATCCCTGCAACATGCACCTCAATGATTTTGCTGCCCACATCAAAGCTTCCTCCCAGGAAGAAGAGTTGACGGGTTTGGTATTTAATACAATTGGAATATCCGACGGAACCTCCATGGGAACTTTGGGAATGCGTTATTCTTTGGTTTCAAGAGAAATTATTGCCGATTCCATCGAGTCCTTCGTGCTTGGTCATTCCTTCGATGCCTGTGTGGCCGTAGCGGGCTGTGATAAAAATATGCCCGGCGCCATCATCGGGATGCTCCGGATCAATCGCCCCAGCATCATGGTCTATGGAGGCACCATCGCCTCAGGTATTTACAAGGGAGAAAAACTCAATATCGTCTCAGCTTTTGAGGCGTTCGGAAAGAAAATTCAAGGCACCATCACCCCGGAAGACTACGACGGCGTGATCCGTAATGCCTGTCCTGGAGCAGGTGCTTGTGGAGGCATGTACACCGCCAATACCATGTCTTCGGCCATTGAGGCCTTGGGCATGTCCTTGCCGTACTCGGCTTCCAATCCTGCCAATTCACCTGAGAAATTACGGGAGTGCCGAGAGGTCAACCACTACCTTCGCATTTTGCTGGAGATGGATCTGAAGCCCAAGGATATCGTCACGCGCAAAAGCATTGAGAATGCCGTTCGGGTAGCCATTGCGCTCGGAGGCAGCACGAATGCGGTGCTCCATTTGCTTGCGATCGCTCGCACTGCAGGCGTGAACTTTACCCTTCAGGATTTCAAAGAACTCAATGGCAAGACTCCCATGATTGGGGACTTTAAGCCTTCGGGCAAATTCCTCATGGAGGACCTTCATGAGCAAGGTGGATTGCCTGCCTTTATGAAGTACTTTTTGGAAAAAGGCTATTTACATGGAGACTGCATGACGGTCACAGGCAAGACCTTGGCAGAAAACTTAGAAAAGGTGGAGGCGCTAGTACCTTCCCAAGTCAATGTGATCCATCCCGTAGAAACTCCCATCAAAACCACAGGTCACCTCTGCATCCTAGAAGGCAACCTTGCCCCTGAAGGAGCGGTGGCAAAAATAACTGGGAAAGAAGGAAGGCTATTTACAGGTCCTGCCAAAGTGTTTGACTCCGAATTGGAGGCCAACAATGCCATTCGAGACCATCAGGTACAAGCAGGTGATGTGGTGGTAATTCGCAATGTAGGCCCAAAAGGTGCCCCAGGTATGCCGGAGATGTTGAAGCCCACCTCCATGATTATTGGGGCGGGTCTAGGCGCGGATGTGGCCCTGATTACAGATGGAAGATTTTCTGGAGGTACTCACGGCTTTGTGGTGGGCCACGTCACGCCCGAAGCCTGGTGCGGTGGTCCTATTGGATTGCTGAAGGATGGAGACCTGATCACGATCGATACCGACAGCCAAAGTCTTCAGGTAGCGGTATCGGAAGAAGAGTTTGCCAAGCGCAAAACGACCTGGTCACCCAAATCCATCGAGGGCCTTCAAGGCACACTCAAAAAGTACAATAGACTTGTGGCAACAGCATCGGAAGGATGCGTTACTGATAAATTTTAAGAATATGGAAACCAAGATGAGAGGTGCAGACATCGTCATTCGTTCGCTCATGGCAGAGCAGGCGGAACTTATCTTTGGCTATCCTGGCGGTGCGATCATGCCCGTTTACGATGCGCTATACGACTACCAAGAGCACATCAAGCATGTGCTCACCCGCCACGAGCAAGGTGCCATCCATGCCGCACAGGGCTATGCGCGTGTTTCGGGTAAGGTGGGCGTTTGTTTGGTGACCTCGGGTCCTGGAGCAACCAATTTGATTACAGGCCTTGCCGATGCCCAAATCGACAGTACACCTTTGGTTTGTATTACTGGCCAAGTGGCAGCCCATCTCTTGGGTACAGATGCCTTTCAAGAAACTGATATCATGGGAATTTCCATGCCAGCTACCAAATGGAACATCCAAGTGAGGCGAGCTGAAGACATTGCTCCGGCCATCGCGAAGGGCTTTTTTATCGCCCGCTCGGGTAGACCTGGTGTGGTATTGATCGACATTACCAAAAATGCGCAGGTGGAAATGAGCGAGTTTAACTACCAGCCTTGTCAAGAATTTCGCTCTTACAAAATCCATCACCCAATTGCAGACCAGGCGATCCAAGAAGCAGCCAAACTTTTAGAAGGCGCCGAACGGCCCTATCTACTTTTTGGTCAGGGAGTGATTTTGGGAAAAGCAGAGGCGGAACTCAAGTTTTTCCTGGACAAATCTGGAATCCCCGCCGCTTCCACCTTGCTCGGCTCAGGAGCACTTTCCGAAGAGCATCCCAATTATGTAGGCAAACTGGGGATGCATGGCAATTATGCCCCCAACCTGCTGACCAACCAGTGCGATGTATTGATTGCAGTAGGCATGCGATTCGACGATCGCGTCACGGGAGATTTGTCTCGATATGCCAAACAGGCCAAAGTCATTCACCTCGAGTTGGATCCCGCTGAAATCAATAAAAATGTAAAGGCCGATGTTGCGGTACTCGGAGATTGCAAGGAAAGCTTGGCCAAATTGACCCAAGCCATCACTGCCAAAAAGCATGATGCTTGGATGGGTAAATTCCGTGCCTTAGAGCAACAAGAAAATGAGGCAGTAGTACAGCATGACCTTAAACCTACAAAAGTTGGGTTGACCATGGGTGAGGTCATCCACCACATCAACCGCTATAAAGCGGACGATGCCGTGATGGTCACCGACGTGGGACAGCATCAGATGATTGCCTGGCGCTATTTTAATTACAAGAAAACCCGAACCCAGGTGACCTCAGGAGGACTCGGCACCATGGGATTTGCACTGCCAGCCGCTCTTGGTGCACAACTTCACGACTATTCGCGACAAGTCATTTGCGTGGTTGGCGATGGGGGAATTCAGATGACGATCCAGGAATTGGGAACCATCATGCAAACCAAGGCTCCAGTAAAAATTGTACTCCTCAACAACAACTATCTGGGCATGGTACGGCAGTGGCAGCAACTGTTTTTTGACAAGCGCTACTCCTTTACTGAACTAGATAATCCCGACTTTATCAAGCTCGCGGAAGCCTACAGCATCAAAGCACAAAAAGTAAGTGACCGTGCTGGGCTCGCAGAAGCAGTCGAAGATATGTTTATTCACGATGGCCCCTTCTTCTTGGAAGTGGTTGTAGAAAAAGAAGACAATGTATTTCCCATGATTGCCACCGGCTCCTCGGTAGAAGAAGTTCGACTCCATTAACTGCTCCCTATGAAACGCTACACCATCTTCGTGATCACCGAAAATTTCATTGGAATCCTCAATCGGATTACGATCATTTTTACCCGTAGGGGGATCAATATCGATGCCTTGACAGCATCGGAAAGCCGCATCCCAGGAGTGCACCGGATCACCATCGAAGTGACGGTTACCGAAGAAACAGTCATCCAGCTGGTCAACCAAATCGAGAAAATCATCGATGTGATCAAGGCTTTCCATCACGAGGATACAGGCGTAGTCTACCAAGAATTGGCTTTGTACAAAATCCCGGTTTCCCGACTGGATGGGGGATTGGAAAAAGTCATTCGTGACCATCATGCCAAAATCATCGCGGCAGAACCTGATTTTGTCGTACTAGAACTCACAGGCCACAAGGAAAAAACTCGGGAGCTGCTCGAAATCCTCAAAGGATACGGCATCCTGGAGTTTGCCCGCTCTGGCCGAGTGGCGGTAGCCAAGCGCATGCTCACCATTGACTCTTATGTCAACTAAACTCAACCTAAAAATCTATTCTAAAAATTTTCGACTATGAAATTGAAATTTGGAAACGTTGAAGAAAACGTAGTAACCCGAGAGGAATTCCCTCTAGAAAAAGCAAGAGAAGTACTCAAAGATGAGGTGATCGCAGTCATTGGATACGGGGTGCAAGGCCCAGGCCAAGCGCTCAACCTTCGTGACAACGGCTTCAAAGTGATTGTAGGCCAGCGTAGTGGATCTAAGACTTGGGACAAGGCAATTGCCGACGGCTGGGTACCTGGTGAAACACTCTTTGAGATCGAGGAAGCCTGCTCTCGTGGAACTATCCTCCAATTTTTACTTTCCGATGCAGGGCAAATTGCCTTGTGGCCCACTTTGAAAAAATACTTGACTCCAGGAAAAGCCCTCTATTTCTCCCATGGATTTGGAATCACCTACAAGGAAAAAACAGGAATCATTCCTCCAGCAGATGTGGATGTGATTTTGGTGGCTCCGAAAGGATCCGGTACCTCTTTGAGAAGAATGTTTGTGGAAGGTAGAGGACTTAATTCTTCCTATGCCATCTTCCAAGACGGAACAGGCAAAGCAAAAGACCGCGTGGTGGCATTGGGTATTGGTGTTGGATCGGGCTACTTGTTTGAAACTGATTTTTATCGTGAAGTAACTTCTGATTTGACTGGAGAGCGTGGCACCTTGATGGGAGCCATCCAAGGCATTTTTGCAGCACAGTACGAAGTGCTCCGCGCCAATGGCCATACTCCTTCCGAGGCATTCAACGAAACTGTCGAGGAGCTCACCCAATCTTTGATGCCGCTAGTGGCGGAAAATGGGATGGATTGGATGTATGCCAACTGCTCTACTACCGCACAGCGAGGAGCTTTGGATTGGTGGAAGCCTTTCCGTGATGCTACCAAGCCAGTTTTTGAAGCGCTTTATCAGTCTGTGAAGTCTGGAACAGAAGCTCAAAAATCCATCGACTCCAATTCCAAGCCCGACTACCGGGAAAAGCTGGAAGTGGAACTTGCCCAGCTACGCGATTCAGAAATGTGGCAGGCAGGCGCAGTGGTTCGTAAGTTGAGACCAGAGAATAATTAATTTACCCAAACCAGATCAGGTCATGAGCGAAAAGCTATGGATATTCGATACCACCCTTAGAGATGGGGAGCAAGTGCCGGGATGTCAACTCAATACCCAAGAGAAAATCATTGTTGCCAAGGCGCTTGAAGATCTTGGGGTAGACATCATCGAAGCGGGATTTCCCATTTCGAGTCCGGGAGATTTTAACTCGGTGATAGAAATTTCCAAAGCCGTTACCAATCCGATCATCTGCGCGCTTTCACGCGCAGTAGAAAAGGATATTGAGGTAGCTGGTGCAGCACTTCAATATGCCAAAAAAGGACGTATCCATACGGGTATTGGCGTTTCACCCTACCACATCCAGTACAAACTCCGTTCTACCCCTGAGGACATCATCCAACGAGGAGTTGCCGCGGTTAAATTTGCGAAGCGATTTGTTGAGGATGTGGAATTTTATGCTGAAGATGCCGGACGAGCTGAGGCTGATTTTCTCTGCAAAATCATCGAAGAGGTGATCAAAGCAGGAGCTACAGTAGTCAACATTCCCGATACCACGGGCTATTGCTTGCCCGAACAGTATGGTGCCATCATCTCTAGCTTAAAAAACCGAGTTCCCAACATCGATCGAGCCATCATCGCCACGCACTGCCACAATGACCTTGGCATGGCTACTGCCAACACGGTAGCGGGAGTACAGCATGGTGCACGCCAGGTAGAGGTGACCATCAACGGAATCGGCGAACGCGCCGGAAATACCTCTTTGGAAGAGGTGGTGATGGCCATCAAATGCCACCAATCCATCCCTGTTCACACGGAGATTGTGACCCCCAAGATCTACCACACCAGCCGACTGGTGTCCAAGTTGATGAATATGCCGGTGCAGCCCAACAAAGCCATTGTGGGTAGAAATGCATTTGCACATTCTTCAGGCATCCACCAGGATGGCGTCTTGAAGCATCGTGAAAACTACGAGATCATTGATCCAAAGGAAGTAGGCGTGGCAGAATCTACGATCGTATTGACTGCCAGATCGGGTAGAGCCGCACTCAAGCATCACCTGGATGCCTTGGGAGTGGAACTCGAAGGGGAAGCCTTGCGAGAAGTCTACGAAGCATTTTTGGTGCTTGCAGATTCCAAGCGTGATGTGGGCAGAAAAGACCTGTTGGAGTTGGTCGGTAAATACATCGACGAATCCAACTTCATTGAGTTGGAACACGTACACTACTCCTCGGATGGGGAGGCTAACGCACGAGTAACGCTCAAAGTAGGAAATGCACTTCAGGTGGCCACAGCTACGGGCGTAGGGCCTGTGGATGCGGTATTGAAAGCAATTGAAACCATCGTTCAACCTCAGGTGGAGCTGGAAGAGTTCCTCATCCAAGCCATGACCCAAGGAAGTGACGATGTGGCCAAGGTGCACATGCGCCTCATCAAGTCGGACAAGCCCTACTATGGCTTTGCTTCCAACCAAGACATTGTACTCGCTTCTGCGCAAGCATTTGTCGATGCACTCAACAAAATTCCAGTCAAAGAATACGCGACTGCTTAATTATGGAAAAGAATACCTTATTTGATAAAATCTGGGATACACACGTGGTCAAATCCGTGCCTGCGGGACCCGATGTGTTTTTTATTGACAAGCACTTCATTCACGAAGTGACTTCACCGGTAGCTTTTCTCAATTTAGAGAAAAGAGGCATCGGCGTCAAATATCCACACCGAACCATTGCCACCCCCGATCACAATGTGCCTACAGTAGATCAGGATCAAACCATCAAGGACAAGCTTTCGCGCATGCAGGTAGAAAAGCTGCGCGAAAATTGTGCAAAATACGACATTGAGCTCCATGACCTGGGTTCAGCCCACCATGGGATCGTCCATGTAATCGGTCCAGAATTGGGAGTGACCCAGCCTGGGATGACTATTGTTTGTGGGGATTCCCATACTTCCACGCACGGTGCTTTTGGAGCAATCGCTTTTGGTATCGGGACTTCTGAAGTGGAGATGGTGCTGGCCACCCAATGCATCATGCAGTCCAAGGCCAAGAAAATGCGAATTTCTGTGGAGGGTACTCTGGGCAAAGGCGTGACCTCAAAGGACATTATTCTGTACATCATCTCTAAAATATCTGCTGCAGGAGCCACTGGCTACTTTGTGGAATATGCGGGTTCAGCGATCCAAAGTTTATCCATGGAAGCGCGTATGACCATTTGCAACATGTCCATCGAGATGGGCGCACGTGGAGGGCTGATTGCCCCAGATGAAACCACCTTTGCCTACCTCCAAGGAAAGCAATATGCTCCTAAGGGTGCAGATTGGGAGAAGGCAGTTGCCTATTGGAAAACTTTGAAAACCGACGATGGGGCAATTTTTGACAAGGAATTGGTATTCGAAGCGGCAGATATTGAGCCGATGATCACTTATGGAACCAATCCAGGGATGGGTATCAAAGTATCAGGGAACATTCCAACTACACAAGGAATGGAAGGATCGAATAAGAACTCTTACCTGAAATCACTCGACTACATGGGCTTTGCTCCCGGTGAAGCAGTGAAGGGAAAGTTGGTGGATTACGTTTTTGTAGGTTCCTGCACCAACGGGCGCATCGAGGATATCCGTGCTGTGGCTCAGTTTGTAAAAGGACACCAAAAAGCCGAAAACATCACTGCCTGGATTGTACCAGGATCGCGTGAGGTGGAGAAAATGGCCCACGAAGAAGGCTTAGTGAAAATCTTGGAAGATGCAGGGTTTGAACTCCGCCAGCCCGGTTGTTCTGCTTGCCTTGCCATGAATGACGACAAGATTCCTGCAGGAAAGTATGCAGTATCTACTTCCAATCGAAATTTTGAGGGCCGTCAAGGTCCTGGAGCGCGGACAATGCTTGCCTCTCCTTTGACTGTTGCTGCGGTAGCGATTACCGGCCGAATTACGGATCCGAGGGAAGTGTTTTAACCTCTAAATACGAAATGGGAAATTCGAAGTACGAATTACGAGGTACGAAATACGAAATTTATGGAGTGCGGGGAAAAGACTACCCGAAGTCCTATTTGACCACCTTAGAACGAACAACAAATGGCTTACGATAAATTTACGATCCTAAAAAGTAAGGCAGTTCCCCTGCCTACTGAAAACGTAGACACCGACCAAATCATCCCTGCTCGCTTCCTGAAGGCTACCGAGCGTGAAGGATTTGGGGACAACCTATTTCGAGACTGGCGATACGATGTGGAGGGCAACCTCAAAAAAGATTTTGTATTGAATGACCCGACCTACTCCGGAAAAATTCTGGTGGCAGGAAAAAACTTCGGTTCGGGCTCCAGCCGTGAGCATGCCGTGTGGGCCTTGTATGACTATGGATTTCGCTGCGTGGTGTCCAGCTTTTTTGCAGATATTTTTAAAAACAACTGCCTGAATATCGGCGTCCTTCCCGTGACTATCTCAGCGGAATTTGCGGATACCCTATTTGCAGCCATTGCTGCAGATCCAACCACCACCGTGGAAATCAACCTTCCTCAGCAAACTATCACCTTGCTGGCTACTGGTGCATCGGAGTCCTTCGACATCAACGAATACAAGAAGGACAACATGCAGCATGGCTTCGACGACATCGACTACCTGATCAACATGTCCGCGGAAATAGAGGGCTTTGCAGCTTCTCGATAACCACATGGTCTGATGAAGGCAAGCAGATTAGAGTGGATGGATACTACCTTGAGGGATGGCGAACAGACCTCAGGAGTTTCTTTTTTGCCCTCCGAAAAGCTTCATCTAGCCAAGGCCCTTTTAGAGGAACTTAAAGTAGATCGCATCGAAGTGGCTTCTGCGCGTGTTTCCGCTGGAGAGCTCGAGGGAGTGCAGCGCATCACCCAATGGGCGGCACAAAAAGGGTACTTGGACCGGATTGAGGTCCTTGGCTTTGTCGATACCCCCATCTCGGTGGATTGGATCGTTGAAGCTGGAGCCAAGGTGCTCAACCTCCTCACCAAAGGTTCCCTCAACCACCTGACCTACCAATTAAAAAAGACTCCAGCAGCACATTTCGAGGACATACAGGCAGCGATTGCTTATGCGGTGCAATGCGGGCTCCAAGTCAATGTGTACCTTGAAGACTGGTCTAGCGGGATGCGCGATTCAGTAGACTACACCCTAAGTCTGATTGAGCTACTTTCCAAGCAACCGGTCCAGCGAATTATGCTGCCAGATACGCTAGGGATTCTTTCGCCTTCCGAGGTGAGGACCTACCTAGAACAGGTGATTTCCAGATTTCCGGATATTCATTTTGATTTCCATGGACACAATGATTACGATTTGGCGGTAGCCAATGCTCTTCAGGCAATTCAGCTGGGGGTGTCCGGAATCCACAGTACCGTCAATGGGCTCGGAGAGCGAGCTGGAAATGTTCCTTTGGAATCACTCCTTGCCGTAGTCAAAGACTTCACCGATATAGAAACAGGCATTCAAGAGCAGAAAATTTTCAGAGTATCTAAGTTGGTGGAACAATTTTCAGGACAGTACATTCCTGCGAACAAGCCTGTGGTAGGGGAGAATGTCTTCACCCAAACCGCCGGAATTCATGCGGACGGAGACCAGAAAAAAAGCCTCTACTTCAACAAGCTCCTTCCTGAACGCTTTGGTAGAGAACGAAAATATGCCCTCGGCAAATCCTCTGGGAAAGCCAATATTTCAAAAAACCTGGAGGCCTTGGGAATTTCTCTGGAGCCCGATGAACTAGCACGTGTTACCCAGCGGATCATCGATTTGGGGGATAAAAAAGAGCGCGTAACGCCCGAAGATTTACCTTACATCATTTCAGATGTGTTGCAAAACACAGCCTTGAACAAGCATATCCGTATCGAGGGTTACCACATGACCCAATCCAAGGGACTGAAGCCTTCAGTCCAATTGCGACTCCAGGTACATGGCAACAGCTACGATGCTGCGGCTACAGGCGATGGACAGTACGATTCCTTTATGAATGCCTTAACTGCGATTTACACCTCGCTACACAAAGAGCTTCCCAAACTGGTAGATTACCATGTGACGATCCCTCCAGGAGGAAAAACGGACGCCTTGGTGGAAACAGTCATTACCTGGGAGCATGGGCATCGCTTCAAAACCAAGGGACTAGATCCCGACCAAACCGTGGCCGCCATGATGGCCACAGAAAAAATGCTTAATATCATGGATTCAATCACTACAGCACCTCAATCCACCAGTTCCCTCGTATGAAAATAAATATTGCACTCCTTCCTGGAGACGGCATAGGCCCAGAAGTTATCGCACAAGCAGTAAAGGTTGTCAATGCCATCGGCAAGAAATTTGGTCACCAGATCAGCTACCAAGAGGGTTTGGTAGGTGCCTGTGCGATCGATGCCACAGGTGATCCTTATCCGGATGCTACCCATGAAATCTGCATAGCGGCGGATGCCGTCCTATTTGGTGCCATCGGAGATCCTAAGTACGACAACGACCCCAAGGCCAAGGTTCGGCCGGAACAAGGCCTGCTTCGCATGCGACAGAAATTAGGTTTGTTTGCCAATGTGCGGCCTACCTTTACTTTTCCTTCCTTGGTACACAAGTCCCCATTGAAGCTCGATCGAGTAGATGGGGTAGATTTGGTTTTTTTCAGAGAGCTCACTGGAGGCATCTATTTTGGAGAGCCTAGAGGAAGAAATGAGCAGGGCACCAAGGCCTTTGATACCAATGTGTACAGCAAAGAAGAGATCGTACGTTTGGCCAGAATGGGTTTTGAAGCTGCGCAAAAGCGTAGAAAACTCTTGACTTGCGTGGACAAGGCCAACGTGATGGCGACCTCGAGATTGTGGCGAGAGACCGTCCAAGAATTGGCGCCTGAGTATCCAGATGTAAAGGTAGAGTATGAATTTGTAGATGCCGTGGCGATGCGACTCATCCAGTGGCCCAAGGCCTACGACGTGTTGATCACGGAGAATCTCTTTGGCGATATTTTGACGGACGAGGCCTCGGTGATCTCTGGATCCATGGGCTTGATGCCTTCAGCCTCCTTAGGAGCCAAGGTGAAGCTATTTGAACCCATTCACGGTTCCTACCCTCAGGCGGCAGGCAAGGACATTGCCAATCCGCTGGGCACCATTCTCTCCGCCTCCATGCTATTCGATTATGCATTTGGATTAACAGCCGAAGCCAAATTGATCAGCGAGGTAGTCAATCAATCCTTGGCCGAAGGAATTGTCACTGAAGACATCGCTGAAGGGGGCAAGGCCTACAAAACCTCCGAACTGGGCGACTGGTTGGCAGCACGGATTCTGAGTTGAGCTTTAAACTAAAAAACCACCTGGACAGGTGGTTTTTTAGTTTAAAAGTTGTTCCAATTGAAAAACTAATTCTTCTAGACATAGATTAACTCTTCTTTGATTTGTTCAAGATACCTAGGCTTAATCGCCTTCTTGGATACCAAATCCACCTTGATTCCGAGCAAGTCCTCTAGTTCATCGCCTAGTTCAATAAACTCTGATCCTACTCGACTATGAAATTCTATGAGCAGGTCCAGGTCGCTAGTTGGACTTTGCTCGTTGCGCGCATAGGAACCAAAAATCGCCAATTCCTTGATGGGGTATTTCTGGGATAGAGATTTTTTGTGATCCAATAACTTGTTTTTTATCGCTGTAACTTGGTTCATGATGCGCTGAGTAGTAATCCATTATCCAAGAAGGTAATTTCTTTTGGTTTGGTACATCGTCAAATAAGCACGTTTATTGGCTTCTGTCAAGAAAGAGTGACTGATTAGCATTTCCAGCAAGTGCTGCTTCTCCAGATAAGGACGAATTATTTTTTGAATCCTTTTTTCTGAAACCCCTATTCGTTTTCCAAATTCCTCAAAATCATGCATAGTCGGATGTTTACTCAACTTGTACTGCTCACTTTTATAGTTATCTGCAAATAGTCCTTTGCTTAATGCAAAATCAGAATCATCCACGTGTATTTTGGTGTTGAGCACGTCATATACAGGACTTAGAAGGTAATCCCCTTTGGAGGATTCGAGTAAGGAGAAATTTTTCAGGTGCGCATCCCCATTTGAAAACAAAAAGTTAAAGAGCACCAGAGAAAAGTATTTTTCGATTTCTACTCTCCAGGCTGACACGTACTTTTGGATCAAGAGACCTGCCTCCTCGTAACTGTATTCGTATTTAAAATTAGCACCCGCATTGTCTTTGGATTTTCCCGCTAGGGTAGCAAAATCTTCTTTGCCCCACTTGCCTCCCCCTTCCTTTACATCAAAGCGTTTGGTAAGGTAGGCTGGAGTGCCATTTCTGAAAAAAATCAAGGCGTTTTCCGCAGTAGGTAAGCCATACACCTGTCTTGCAATTTGCATGGTCAACTGTTCATTTGCCGGTACCTGATCTACTTTTCTTAAATCCCTTGGAATGGGTTTGAGTAGGTAGGTTCCTTGTTCCCCTGCTTTGGTCAACCGCAATCGGTTCTTATCCAATACAAGGCTTAACTTTTCTTGTACCCCTGATATGGAAATGCGCTTGCGATTTTCCAAAAAGAGCGCTTCCACCTCCTCATTTTGCTGAGGCGGATCATAAGGTAAAATATGGCTTACTTTTTTTCCATGGAAAAGGTTCCGCATACAGCTCGGGCTGTACGAAGAAAAACTCGCCGCCAAGGTACCTGGACATCGATCTAGTTCCTGTAAATTCATTCCTCACTGATGGGATTAACGGTTACGGCTCCTATGCTATCCACCTGGGCTGTTGCGGCAAGCAAACCAAAGTGATCTTCTTCGTCGATTTTCAATTGGATGCTTTGTAACTCTCGATTTACTCCTTCACTCAGCATATTGAAGAAAAATGGAAACAAAAATTCGCTTTGGTATTCCTGCTGGGTTTTTGGAAGCGTCAGACTAACCGCAGGATAGGTGTCATTTATATAGTAGCGCTCATCGTATCGAAAAATGTACTGTGTACGATTTTCCTCAATCAAGTGACCTGCAAAAATCCCGTTGCGGTATATTTCTAGGCTGCGCATGGATTAGGGCTTCTTTTTAACTTGAAAAATAAGTTCCATTCCCAATACCTCAGCCAATTTAGCCAAGACCTCCAAAGAAGGATTTCCCTGCCCCTTCTCCAGTTTGTACAAGGTATTTACACTGATCTCCGCCAACTCGGCTAGATGAGGCTGGGTGATGCCTAACTCTCTACGTCTTGTTTTTACTGCCTCTCCGAAACGCTCAACTAACATTATATTGTGATTTATTGGTCAAAAATAGAGAAATTACTTAAAAATATCAATTAAAACACATTATAATATGCTTTTTGAGTAATTTTTTATGGATATCAAAAAATGAAAGTTGAACGCTAATTAAGAGATAACCTAAATCTCTTCCTGTCATTCCTTCTACAAGTAGCCCTTTTAAGATAGGAGCTGGTTCATTAGGAGACGAGTAGAAAGGCGATACAGGCAAAGTTCTGGTGCTTTGAAGACCAGTAGTCGAACAATCTACTGAAATATACCTAATTTTCACCCGTAATCATGCAGTCCAAACCCTTCTCCTACCTTTTTTCGATTTCCTACTTTGGGGCACGCTTCAAAGGATGGGCCAAGCAGCCTGAGCAGTCCACGGTGGAGGGAAAGCTGGAGCGTGTGCTTCGCTTTGTTTTAGGAGATCGGAGTTTTACCCTGATCGGATCCAGCCGAACAGACTCTGGTGTGAGCTGCCGCAAAGGTTATGTGCAGCTTTTTGTGGAGGAGAAAATTGCCTTTGAGGACCTTCTCCAGACCATCAATGCCCACCTTGGAGGAGAGATCCGATTGGAAAGCCTGCAAGAAGTGCCTCGGGACTTCAACTTGATCCAGTCTGTTCACCAAAAGACCTACCGCTATTTCTTTGCCCAGCCGGAGGAATTCCATCCTTTCGCCTCTTCCTTTATTTCGGCGGTTCCCTTTGCCAATTCCCTAACCAAGATGCAGGAAAATGGGCAGCTGTTTGTAGGTAGGCACAACTTCAAGGCCTTTTGCCAGCCCTCCGCGACCAAGTCGAGCTACGAACGGGAGGTTGAATCTCTGTCTGTGTTTGAAGTACGGGACATGCCCTCCAGCTTTGCACCGTCCCAAGTATTTGCAGTGGAGGTGGTAGGGAAGGGTTTTTTGCACCACCAGGTGCGCAAGATGGTCTATGCCTTATGGAACTGGAACGCAGACCAAATCCAAGAGCGCCTAGTGCATCCAGAAAAAGATTGGCCCGCCGTGCCTACTGCGCCCGCGAATGGTTTAATTCTTTGGGATACGGTCCTGAAGCTGGGGTAAAAATTAAAGTGACAGCTCCATCACGTCATCGTCCATTACGTAGCCAGAACCAATGTCGTTGACCTCCTGCCGAATGGTCACAAAGCCTAGGGCTCGGTAAAAATCAATGGCCTTTTTATTTTTCTTGTTTACATTCAAAACCATGCTTTTTTGTCCCGCTTCGCGCGCTATTTTGGCCACTTCCAAAAGCAAGCTTTTTCCCACTCCTTTTCCTTGGCTGCTGGGGAGTAGGTACAACTTGTGTAGTTTGGATAGGCTACC
Organism: Cyclobacteriaceae bacterium; assembly: GCA_947458475.1. GTDB lineage: Bacteria > Bacteroidota > Bacteroidia > Cytophagales > Cyclobacteriaceae > Algoriphagus. The sequence continues at coordinate 31,964 of CANGZP010000009.1, forward strand.
CGCAAGGTGATTGAGTTCGTAACCTGCAAATCCAATCGCTATCCCATCTTCTTCTGCAACCAAAAAACCATGCCCCTTATCCATTTGCGATTCGAGTAGCTTCAGGTCATACATCCAGTTGAGCATGTAGTCGATCTGCTCCGAACTCAATATGCCTGCAAAGGTCGATGGCCAGGTTGCATGGGCGATCTTTTGAATCAGGATCAGCTCTTCTTTGACTAGGAGTCTTAGGTGTATCATAGGTTTAGAGGAAAGACTTTTTTAGGCGATATGCCTCCAGTAGGTAAGTTTAAAATGCAATCAACTCCTGCAACTTCACCTTAAATCGATCTACCGGCAGGAATTGCTTTTCTAGATTGGGAGCAAAAGGTACCGGAGTATCCAAACTCCCTTCCCGCATCACGGGAGCATCCAGATCGGCAAAGCAGTGCTCGGAGATCCAAGCGCAAATCTCCGCGCCAATCCCGCCAGTGAGCGTGTCTTCGTGTAGGAAGATTACTTTTCCAGTCTTTTTAACCGTTGCTGCTACCGCTTCCTGATCCCAAGGGAGTAGCGTGCGTAAGTCTAGAATATCTGCCGAGATGCCGAGTTCCTCTACCGCTTTCAGAGCCCAGTGTACGCCCATGCCATAGGTGATGATGGAAGCCTGGGTTCCCGTAGCGGCTAATGCAGCTTTTCCAACTTCCACCGTGTAGTAGCTATCGGGCACAGGTCCTGAAATCGAACGATACAGGAGCTTGTGCTCAAAATAGAGGTAGGGATTCGGATCCTCCAAGGCTGCATTGAGGAGGCCTTTGGCATCGTGGGGATTGGAGGGATACACAATTTTTAGCCCTGGCGTATGAAAAAACCAGGCTTCGTTGGATTGGGAATGGAAAGGGCCCGCAGCGGTACCGGCTCCTGTTGGCATGCGAATCACTACATCGGCATTTTGCCCCCAGCGGTAGTGAATTTTTGCGAGGTTGTTTACAATTTGATTGAAGCCTACGCTCACAAAATCGGCAAACTGCATTTCCACCATGGCCTTGTAGCCTTTGATCGAAAGGCCAAGCCCTGCACCAATGATGGCACTTTCGCAAAGTGGGGTGTTGCGGACTCTTTCGCCGCCAAATTGGGCTTTGAACCCATCCGTGATTTTAAATACGCCTCCATATTCTCCAATGTCTTGTCCCATCAGGACCAGGTTGGGGTACTTTTCCATAGACTGTCGCAATCCATCGCTGATCCCATCGATAAAGCGCTTTTCTGTGGAGGCGCCACTCGGTTCCACGACGGTTTGGGTAAAGGGAGCATACACATCTCCCAGTTCCTTTTCTACTGTTGCTTGTACTGCTTCTTCTGCAAAGGCGATTTCGAGCGCATCGTTGATGCTCTTTTTCACGCGTTGGTTGATTTTCTCCTGTTCTTCTGGGGTTAGCACCCCTTCGGAAATTAGGTAGTCTTCGTAGCGATCCACTGGATCTAGCAAGGCCCATTCCTCCATCAAAAACTTAGGAACATACTTGGTGCCCGATGCTTCCTCGTGGCCGCGCATGCGGAAGGTGATCGCCTCGACAAGTACAGGTCTGGGATTTTCCCGCAGGTCTTCGGCAAGCCGTAAAATGGTGTCGTACACTTCAAGCACGTTGTTGCCTTGGATGCGTACGGCTTCCATGCCGTATCCAGGGCCTTTTTCGGTAAAGTATTGGAAAGCAAACTGCTCTTCACTGGGGGTAGAAAGTCCGTAGCCATTGTGTTCCACCACAAAAATCACCGGCAATTTCCAAACTGCCGCTACATTCAATCCTTCGTGGAAATCCCCTTCCGAACTCGCTCCATCTCCAGAAAATACCAAGGTCACCTTTTTCTCTCCCGCAAGGGTATGCGCCAAACCGATGCCATCTGCAATAGCCAGCTGAGGCCCCAAGTGAGAAATCATGCCCACCACATGATGTTCAATGCTGCCAAAGTGGAAGGAGCGGTCTCGGCCCTTGGTAAATCCCAACTCTTTACCCTGAAATTGGGCAAATAGACGTTCCAAAGGCATGTCTCTACCCGTGAAAATACCCAAATTGCGGTGCATGGGGAGGATAAATTCATCCGAAGCGAGGGCATTTACAGCCCCAATCGAAATCGCTTCCTGTCCCCATCCGCTAAACCACTTGGAAATCCGGCCTTGGCGAAGGAGAATCAACATTTTTTCTTCGATTCTCCGAGGTACGAGTAGGGATTCGTACAACTTCAGTAAGGTAGCGTCCGAATAATTTTTTCGGTCAAAAGTTAATTTTTGGGCGTTGGGGGCGGTGAATTCCATAGGGGGTAATTTTCGTACCTAAGGTACGGCAAGGGAACAAATCCCCCAAGGGTTTTGTGCGGTAGTCGCGGGGATAGGGGAACATAGTCTGGGATTCTGACTCTCCTGCAATGCACCCCGACTCTCATCGGGGGCTAAAAATAAATGCAAGGAGTTAAAAAATTTTGCTGTATGTGACGAAATTAGGGATTACTAGACCCCTACTTTCAATCTTAGCATTAAGGTTAGTTTATCAATGTGTTAAGAAGTAGTTTGTAGCGAGTGATTTTATTAGTGCCCCGAATCAGGGCTGGCTTCAAAATATGCTTTTTCAAGCCTTTTTACCTACCTTCGCCTTCCCAAACCGAAGCAAATTCTGTGAAAGCGAGAACATTAAAAAAGGATAAAGTCAACATCATCACGATGGGCTGCTCCAAAAACTTGGTGGATTCTGAGGTACTCCTCACACAACTTAGGGGCAATGGCATCGATGCCAGCCATGAGTCCGACCGCCAGGACAACAACATCATCATCATCAATACCTGCGGATTTATAGACAATGCCAAGCAGGAATCGATTGATACGATTTTGCAGTATGTGGATGCCAAAGAAAAAGGGTTGGTAGACAAGGTGTATGTGACGGGTTGCCTTTCACAGCGCTACAAAGATGACTTGGAGCAGGAGATTCCTCAGGTAGACGCATTTTTTGGTACCCGAGACTTGCCAGCAATTTTGAAAAAGTTCAAGGCAGACTACAAGCATGAATTGGTAGGGGAGCGTCTGCTCACCCATGCCAGTCACTACGCTTACATGAAGATATCCGAGGGTTGCGATCGCCCTTGTTCTTTCTGCGCCATCCCCTTAATGCGTGGAGGCCATATTTCAAGACCAATTGAAGAGCTAGTAAAGGAAGCCCAGCACCAGGCCGCCAATGGCACCAAGGAACTATTGCTGATTGCACAGGATTCCACCTATTATGGATTGGACTTGTACAAAAAGCGAAACTTAGCCGAACTCCTTCGCAGGCTTTCGGATGTGGAGGGAATCGATTGGATTCGCCTGCATTATGCCTATCCTACCGGTTTTCCGATGGATGTGATTGAAGTGATGAAGGAGCGCCCCAATATTTGCAAGTATTTAGATATTCCCTTGCAACACGGGTCGACGGATGTGTTGAAGGCCATGCGTCGAGGTACTACCCGAGAAAAGCAGGAAGAATTGATCCACAGCATTCGTGACCTGATCCCAGAGATCGCGATCCGTACTACCTTGATTGCCGGACATCCTGGAGAAGGAGAACGGGAGTTTCAAGAGATGGTAGACTTTGTAGAGCGCATGAAGTTTGAGCGTCTGGGTGTATTTACCTACTCGCATGAGGAGAATACCCATGCCTTTGGGATGGAAGATAAGTTGTCCCAAGAAGAAAAGCAGTCCCGTGCCAACCAGCTGATGGAGGTGCAGGAGCAGATCAGCTACGACCTCAACCAGCAGAAAATCGGCAAGACTTTTAAGGTCTTGATTGACAAGAAGGAGGGAGGGCATTTTGTAGGCCGCACCGAGTTTGATTCTGTAGAGGTGGACAATGAGGTGCTCATCGATGCGGCCACCCATTACTGTCGTGTAGGAGACTTTGTTCAGGCCAAAGTAGTGGATGCGACCGAGTTTGATCTCTACGCCACCGTGGAGGAGTAGCCAAAAAGAAAGGAGCAAGTCAAACACTTGCTCCTTTTTTATGATTGATATAAAAAGAATTTCAAAACCTCTGCTTAGCCCCTTCGTTCTAATGGGCAATTATTCATTTTAGTTTATCAAATTAACAATTCATGAAAACCTTACTCACGGCCTTTCTGCTAGTGCTTGTCAACCAAGTTGTTCTCGCTCAAGGGTATTATTACTATGGGAATTCCAATTTGGTAGGAACAGGAAAGATGGTGGGAGATAAAAAAGAAGGTGTTTGGAAAATTTATGCTCGAAAGGAACTTGCTGACAACCCAAAAACAGCAATTGCAGAGGTGGATGAACTAGAGGTCAAGGAAAATTTCTACTTGGACGTACCTCTGTACAAGCTGGAATTTAAAAACAATTTATTGGAAGGTGTCTTCGAGGAGTTCTATAAAGGAGGCACCACTAAAAAAGTCGTCAACTACCAAAACGGATTGCTTCATGGTGACTTTTTTGAGTTTAGTGAGTCGGGCGAACTTTTACTTTCAGGTAATTATTTTGAAGGTCAAAAATCAGGGGATTGGACAGTATTTAGGTTAGATGGGACTGTAAAATCTGAGTACAGTTACGAGAATAATTTGCTAGTTGGTACCTCCACTTCCTACTACGCCAATGGCCAGATTGCAGAACGAATCCCTTTTGAGAGGGGCACGATCAGCGGTACATACGAATCTTTTTTCCCCGTTGGATCGCCCAAGGAGCGCGTGGTGTTTGTAGCTGGACAGGAGCAGGGTGAGTTTAAACAATTCCATGTAAATGGAAAGTTGGCGATAGCAGCAAGTTTTTCAAAAGGGGTTCTTGAAGGGCCCTGGGAAAGCTACGATGCTCAAGGTCTTTTGGTGACGAAAGGTGCATTCGTGAAGGGGGAGCGCGTAGGAGAATGGAAGGAAAGATATGCGGCAGTTCCTGAATTTTTTCAGCTTGGATTTTATGATAATGATGCAAAGACTGGAATATGGAAAGTGCTAGGCCCAGACGCATTTGTGCATCAGGAGGAGACTTTTAAAAATGGAGTCTTGGTATCCATTGGTGAGTTTACCACCCGTCAAGGCCTGAAGTTAGATGCGGGAAGTTTAGCCGAAGGCGATGGTCGTCGCGTGATGTATGATGCCGAAGGAAACCGGATTGAGAAAGGGAGGTATTCCAACGGTTTGCGCACAGGAATCTGGTATTCCTATTTCCCAAAAACCAACTTAGTGTCTTATTCAGGTACTTATGTCAACGGGAAGAAACGAGGAACTTGGAAGCAGTATGATTTTTCAGGCCAGTTGGTTAGTGAACAAGTATATGCTACCGATGAATCTGGGAATCCAGAACGGACTTCAGATGGAATGACAGCCTCCTCCGATTCCAGATCAAGATTTTATCATCCCAAAGAACCTCAAGGCGGCATGGTCAATCCTCGGGTTTTGGTTTTAACACCGGATGGGGTGATGGGCGTTTCCGGACCGGGAATGTTTCAGTTGGGGAATTGATAGTGTAGAAATACAATAGAAATAGAAAAGAAATATCCCGAGCGAGCCTGCCTGCCGCAGGCCGGCTCGGGGAAATAGGGTGCTCAGTCTATATTTCTATTTTATTTCACGAAGTGTATTTCAATAGTATTTCAATGGTATTTCTCAATAAACTAATCCAAAAATAACAACGCATATTTCTAACCGTTAAATCCAAATGTTTAAACCTAAATATAATTAATCTATGAAAAAGTTATCTATTTTAGCAATCTTCTTACTAGTAATTATGAGCAGTTGTGCGGTAGTAAGACAAGGCGAGGTAGGAGTAAAAAGAACGGTAGGAAAAATTCAGGAAAAGCCCTTAATGGAAGGAGCAAAGCTTTACAACCCATTTATTTCAACCATCATTAAACTTCCTGTGCGTACGGTCAACATGGAAGTAAGATTGCCATTGCCTTCCAAGGAAGGATTGACAGTTCAGTCTGAAGTGTCCATTTTGTACCGAATGGAGGGTAGTTTTGCTCCATCCATTGTAGAGAACTTGGGAAAAAATTACGAGCAGGTGATTATTCTACCTGTATTCAGATCTGCTGTTGCGGATGTATCTTCTCAGTATTTTGCAAAAGACATGCACACAGGTCAGCGTGCAGTCATTGAAAAAGATATCAAGAAGTTGATGGATGCTCAGTTAAAAGAACGTGGATTTGTTGTGGAATCTGTTTTATTGAAAAGTATTGTGCTTCCAGCAGGATTAACAAAAGCCATTGAAGAGAAGTTGGAAGCAGAACAAGATGCCCAAAGAATGGAGTTTGTCCTAAATAAAGAGCGTCAAGAAGCCACTCGAAGAATTATTGAGGCGGAAGGGATTCGGGATTCTCAAAAAATCATTTCAGAGGGATTGTCTCCATTACTTCTACGTTTCAAAACCATTGAAGCATTCAATAAACTTTCAACTTCCCCGAATGCCAAGGTGATCATTACCAATGGCGAGCAGCCCTTGATGGTGAATGGGGAGAATTAAGGGAAGGGAAATATGGTAGAAATACGGTGGAAATAGACTCCGCTTCGCTTCGTGAAATAGTTAAAAAGAAATACGGTGGAAATACAATAGAAATAGACTTCGCTTCGCTCGGTGAAATAGGTTGAAATACGATTTTGGTGTATTTCACCGAGCATGCCTGCCCGCCGCGGAGGGCTCGGTTTATTTCTAGTGTATTTCCACTGTATTTCAATACTATTTCCATTTTATCTTCCCATTTAACTAATTTCGCATCAAAATCCCAGTTAAATGACCCTGATCGAAGTTATAACCCCTGCACAGCAACGCGAATTTATTGAGATGGCTGTGTGGTTGTACCGCAATGAGAAGAATTGGATTCGTCCCATAGATCAGGATATTGAAGGACTTTTTCATGCGGAGACCAACAAACTATTTCGCAATGGAGCCAAAGCCAGGCGCTGGTTGCTCCAAGACGATTCAGGCAAGACCATCGGGAGAATAGCAGCTTTTATCAACCCCAAAATGAAGGAAAAGCAAGCCACAGGTGGTCTTGGCTTTTTTGAGTGCATCCAAAATCAGGAAGCCGCCTTTTTGCTTTTCGATCAAGCCAAGGACTGGCTCCAAAGCGAAGGCATGGAGGCCATGGATGGGCCGATCAACTTTGGGGAGCGTGACAAGTGGTGGGGACTGCTCGTAGATGGGTATTCTGAGCCCAACTACAACATGCCCTGGAACTTTGCCTACTACCAGGAGTTTTTTGAGAACTATGGCTTTCAGCTCTATTTCAAGCAATTCACCTATGCACGAAACGTGCAGCATGTCGGCTTTGACCAAAAAATGTTCCAGCGTGCTGAGGTGATCTTGGCCAATCAGGACTACAGTTTTCGCTACATCAAAGGCAAGGAACTCCAAGAAAAGGCACCTGAATACTTCATGACCGTGTACAACAAGGCTTGGGCACGACACATGGGCAAATCCATCGCCCTGAAAGAAGCGCAGCTGATGTTTGGCAAAATGAAACCCATTCTAGATCCGCGGCTGATTTATTTCGCTTTTTACAAAGGAGAGCCAGTTGGGTTTTTCATACAGATCCCCGAGATCAACCAGATTTTCAAGCATGTGAATGGCAAAATGGACCTGATTGGGAAACTTAAATTTCTCTGGTACAAAACCTTTTTTCCACCCAATAAAATGCTCGGCCTAGTCTTTGGCGTGGTGCCAGAGCACCAAGGCAAAGGAGTAGAAAGTGCCATTGTCATCAGCTACGATAAGATGAGTGGAAAGTCTTCATTTCCCTATAAAACCATCGAGATGAACTGGATCGGAGATTTCAATCCCAAGATGATGCGGGTATGCGAACAACTGCTTGCTAAAATCTACAAGACCCACCATACGTATCGCTTCCTTTTTGACCGAGAAAAACCTTTCGAAAGACACCCTATTTTTGACTAGCCAAACCAAAAAGGCCCTATATATAACAACTAAATGAGCGAACTTTGTTCCTCAAATTCAATCAGATCCATCCAAACACCTCCACCCAACTAGCGAATGAAAAAGTACAACGTAACAGGCATTGGAAATGCCCTAGTAGATATTGAGTTTAAAGTAACCGACCAGTTTTTTGCGGACAATGGAGTAGAAAAAGGCCTCATGACCCTAGTGGATGAGGAGCGTCAAAACCACCTCATGCAAGTCATTCACCATGCCGAAGCAAAAAAGCAAGCAGGTGGATCCGCAGCCAATTCCGTGGTGGCAGTAAGCCAGTTTGGAGGTAAATCTTTCTACTGCTTCCGCGTAGCCAATGACGAATTGGGTCATTTTTACCTACAGGATTTGATCGATTCTGGAGTGGACATTGCCCTTGCTCCAGCGCAACTGGAGACAGGGGTAACAGGCAAGTGCCTCGTGATGGTGACCGAAGACTCAGAACGAACCATGAATACCTTTTTAGGGATCACTCAGAATTTTTCGAGCCAAGATGTGCACGATGCGGCCATCAAAGACTCGTCCTATTTATTCATCGAAGGCTACCTGGTGACCTCTCCCAATGGAAAGGAAGCCATGCTGCATGCCAAGAAGGTGGCGGAGGCGGCAGGAACGAAAGTGGCCTTGACCTTCTCGGATCCTGCGATGGTGAAGTACTTCAAGGCCAACTTTGACGATGTCATCGGGCCCAGTGTAGATCTTCTATTTGCCAACGAAGAAGAAGCCATGCTCTACACCGGCAAGTCCACCTTGGCTGAGGCCCGTGAGGAAATGAAAAAGGCGGCCAAGCACTTTGTGATCACTTTGGGAAAAAATGGAGCCATGATTTTTGATGGAGATACCTTCATCGATATCGAGCCTTATCCAACCACTGCCATTGACAGCAATGGGGCTGGAGACATGTTTGCAGGAGCGTTCTTGTATGGTATCACCAACGGGCATTCCTATGCAGAAAGTGGAAAGTTAGCCTCCATGGCCAGTTCGCGAATTGTGAGCCAGTTTGGTCCGCGCCTGAAGTGGCATGAGGCGAAAGAGATTTTGACTAGGTTAAAGCCTTAAGTGGTGGGAAGCGCCCTTGTTAACTTGTTCGAATTCGTACAATAAGTTGTTCGTTTTTCCATGCAATCAGCGAGATGAAACCCATTTTTGGGACTGATAACAAGATTTTCCTTTGGCACAATCTTGGTTACCAAAGGAAAAAGTGGCTCTAACCTTGTTAAATGCAATCAAGTACTTCATTCTAAAAAATGGAGCTAAATTTACCGGAACCAATTCTTAATCAACCTCGTACTTAATCCAATACCTTTTTATAACCAACCTTCATTAACATGAGAAAAATTCTTCTGTTGAGTCTCCTCCTTGGATGGATAATCCTTCCTCTGGCTGCTCAAACAAAAATCGAATTCAAGGAATTTACCTTGGACAACGGGCTACATGTGATCATGCACCAGGACAACACCACCCCGATTGTGGTGACCTCCGTGTTGTACCATGTGGGCTCCAAAAATGAAAACCCAGAGCGCACAGGTTTTGCGCACTTTTTTGAGCACTTGATGTTTGAAGGCTCCGAGAACATTGACCGTGGTCAGTACATGAACATCATTCAGAGCAGAGGTGGAACGCTCAATGCCTACACTTCCAACGACATCACCTACTACTACGAGTTGCTTCCTTCCAATGAATTGGATTTGGCCTTGTACATGGAAAGTGAGCGCATGCTGCACTCCAAGGTCGATTTGACTGGGGTAGAGACCCAGCGTGAAGTAGTGAAGGAAGAGCGCAGACAGCGCTACGAAAACCAGCCTTACGGCACTATCTTACCTGAGACGCTGAAAAGAGCTTACACCACGCATCCGTACCAGTGGGCTCCGATTGGTTCCATGGACCACCTGAATGCAGCGACCATCGAAGAATTCCAGCAGTTTTACAAAGACTTTTATGTGCCAAATAATGCTACGTTGACAATCGCGGGTGACCTAGACTACTCTACCACCGAAGCAATGGTACGCAAGTACTTCTCGGAAATTCCTAAAGGCACTAAGCCTGTTTACCGTCCTAAAATCACCGAACCGAAGAAAACAGCTGAGGTTCGAGACATCATTTACGACAACATCCAGATTCCTGCGGTGATTCAAGCCTACAATTTGCCTCCCCGCAATCACCCAGATAGCTATGCGCTATCCATGCTTTCCACCTACTTGACTGGTGGCAAATCTTCCTTGATGACCAAGGAACTCGTAGACAAGCAGCAAAAGGCCTTGGTAATGGCTGCTATTCCTTTGGAATTGGAAGATGGCGGTGTGTTTTTGATGTATGGCATCACCAATATGGGTGTTGAGCCAAAGGCCTTGGAAGCAGAAGTAGATCGATTGATCAAGCAAGTGCAGGATCAAGGCATCACCGACGAGGAATTTACCAAGTTGAAAAACATCATGGAAAATAACATCGTAAGCGGTAATTCTACCATCGAAGGGATTGCTGAAAACTTGGCTGAAGCCAAAGTGATTTTTGGAAATACCCAGTACATCAACCAGGTCATGGATGCCTATGCTAAGGTGACCAAAGAAGATATTCAGCGGGTAGCCAAAACCTACATGGACCTTACAGGCAGAGTGGTATTGTATTACTTGCCTAAATCAGCTAAACCGGCAGCGGAATAATTCCTTGACCTAACGTATCTAATAGACATGAAAAAAATTGCAATAGGATTACTCGTTACATTTTTGGCTACAGGAATTGCCTTTGCTCAGGTAGACCGCAGCAAATTGCCAGCCTCTGGCCCTGCACCGGAAATTAAGATTAGTGAAGCGGAAACCTTCACGCTTGCCAATGGCTTGAAAGTGTTTGTCGTTAAAAACACCAAGCTTCCACGCGTCTCCTTCACCCTAGTGTTGGAAAGAGACCCGATCTTGGAAGGCGATAAGGCAGGTTTGTCCACTTTCATTGGGGAAATGATGATGGGAGGAACCAAAAATAGAACCAAGGATCAGTTGGACCAGGAAATTGATTTCATTGGCGCAAGCTTAAACGCTTCTGCTACTTCAGTTTCTGCCTCTTCCTTGAAGAAGCACCAAGGCAAGGTATTGGACTTGATGGCGGATGTGCTTTTCAATCCCGTATTCCCACAGCCGGAATTGGATAAATTGAAGAAGCAGTCCCTTACGGGCCTTGCGACTACCAAGGACGATCCAAACGCGATATCTTCTCGCCTTTCTCGCGCGGTGTTGTATGGTAAAAACCACCCGTATGGGGAGTCTCAAACGGAACAAACTACCAAAAACATTACCCTAGAGGACGTGAAAGCCTACTATGCTACCTATTTCAAACCCAACATTGCCTATTTGGCTATCGTAGGGGACATGGACAAGGCAGAGGCACAGAAGGTAGTGAACCAGTACTTTGGAGCATGGAAGAAAGGGGTAGTACCGACCTTCACCTATCCAATGCCAGTGAGAGCAGCAAAGCAAGCAGTAGCCCTAGTAGATAGAAGTTCTTCCGTGCAGTCTGTCATTAACGTAACGCAGCCAGTAGCCATGAAAATTGGCGATACCGATTACATTTCCAGTAGATTGTTGAACCAGATTTTGGGTGGAGGTTCTGCTTCACGCTTGTTTATGAACTTGAGAGAGGACAAAGGCTACACGTATGGTGCCTATTCTTCGATTGGTGCAGACAAACTAGTAGCGACCATCTCTGCTTCTGCTTCAGTACGCTCTGAAGTGACCGACTCTGCGATAGTTGAGTTTGTTTACGAGATCAAAAATTTGGTTGAAAAGGGAGTGACTCAAGAAGAATTGGATAAGGCAAAGGCAGAACTTGCGGGTAGCTTTGGAAGATCTTTGGAGCAGCCGGGTACAGTGGCCAACTTTGCCTTGAATACTGCGCGCTACAACCTTCCTAAGGATTACTATGCGACGTATTTACAGAAGTTGAACTCCTACACCGTCGCAGACATCAATGCCACAGCCAAGCGATTGATTGAACCCGATAAGTTTATCATCACCACCGTAGGGAATGGAGCTGAGATCAAGGAGAAATTGGCTCAGTTTGGAGAAGTAATGGAGTACGACAACATGGGTGAGCCGGCCAAGCAGCTGGTTGCTGATGCAGCCATGACGCCAGAGAAAGTGTTGGAAAATTACTTAACAGCAGTTGGCGGAGCAGACAAGGTAGCGGCAGTTCAGACTGCCAAAATCAGCATGGATGCCAACGTCATGGGGACTCCATTAACCATTGCCTTTGTGTACGATTCCCAAAATGGTCGTTACGGCCAGAAACTTTCCATCGCAGGCAATGTGATGCAGAAGACTACGCTTGCCAACGGTAAAGGTTCCATGTCAGTTCAAGGGAATTCCATGGAAATGGCTCCAGCCCAATTTGCAGAAGCGCAGTTGAATTCCTACCTGTTCCCAGAAGCAGTGTACAAGCAGAACGGCTACACGCTGACTTTGGATGGATTGAAGGATGTAGAAGGCAAGCCTGCTTACAAGGTGATCATCACGGCAGCTTCAGGCGCCAAGTTGATCAACTACTATGCGCAGGATTCAGGATTGAAGATCAAGTACGAGAATCCAGCTTCTGGAGATACGTACTATGGAGATTACCAAGCCACAAACGGAGTATTGCTTCCGATGTCTTGGACTATCAAATCCCCACAGATCCCAGTGCCATTGGAGGCCAAAGTAACTTCACTTGAACTCAATGTTCCAATTACGGACGCGGATGTCAACTAATTGAATTATCCGCACCTTTGCCAGGTGTTAGAATGAAGTTTGAGAGTGGCGGATAATTGTTAACAGCTGACAGACCACAGTCCACAGTTCATCTTCTTGAACTTCAAACTTCTTTTCTTGGCCTTTTGGTTTCGGAGTAGATATTCAACTAATTAAAAAAGGAGGGTAGCGATACCCTCCTTTTTTTAATGCATCCAATTGTTTCGAAGTGGAGTATTTGGACCTGCTTCCAAGCGCAGCTGGGGGTAAAAGTTTTGTGCTTCCATGGCAAAAGAAAGGAGAACTCCCCTTCCTTGTCGTTCAACCTCAATTTGCCAATGCAGCGAATCTGGATGAAGATCAATAGACAGTAGTAGGTCGTTTGCCATCAAGTGTTTGTAGGCGATGCTTTCCGGGTGGATTTTTTGGATGACTTGTTGGGCATTTACTTGAATGCCAATTTGATTGAAAACCGAGTTTTCCTTTTCCTCTCGTCGAATGAAAATCCCCAGTTCCTGAAGACAGTTTTCGAGCACTGGAAAAAGATCCTCTCTTCCGCGCACGAATGCATCAAAGAATTGTGTGATTTTTTCAGGATCAGCAGATCGTTCTGCAATTTCTTTTTCAAAATCCTGGACTTCGTATCCTTGAAATGGAAGGCCGAAATTTTCCCACATCCCGATCATGACCTGCGCTAAGGAACTTCCTTCCTGTAGTAGCTGTACATCCAAACAAAGGCAGATCAGCGCTCCATGGCTGTAGATATTTACTTTACGATCGGGAATGCCCAGTACATAGCCATCTAGCCAGAGGTCAATGGAGGATTCTTCGATGGATGCATTTTTCCATCCATAGTGGGTGGCTTCCCGTTGAACAATCTTCTCCAAATGGCGGAGGTAGGTGGGCAAGTCATAGGCCCCAGACTTCAGTAAGTACATGTCTCCGAAATAGGTGGTCACCCCTTCCAGCACCAAGCCTGCTTTTGTGTAGGTTTCCTTAGAAAAGTCGTAGGGCAGGAGTTCTTTTGGCCGAATACGGCAGACATTCCAGGCATGGTAAAGTTCGTGGCAGCTGATGCCCAGTAATTCTTCAAGCGCCTCCTCTTCTTGAAGGGAGGTAGCTGGACCAAAGGTGATCACAGTGCCACGTCGGTGCTCTACGCCATGGTAGTGTGGGTAGGGCAGGAGCTGAAAGATAAACTGATATTCAGGTTCGGGGAAGCTTCCAAAATCCTCCATCATCCGAGAGGTGAATGCTTGAAGTTGATGGATAAAGGTGGTGCTGTCAAAATGGATTTCTCCATGAAACCAGACATGAAAATGGGTGGATCCTACCGTGTAGGTTTCGCGGTGTAGCTTTTTTGCGGCCAAGATCGTTGAGTCTGCCAGGATTTGGTAATTCTCCGCTATCCAAGTGGAGGGCTCCGTCTGGGTTAGCGTTACTGCACGTTGAGGGTAGTCTTCCAAATCCAGTTGAACTGAAATCGGCTCGACACTTCTTCCGAGGAGTTCAAAACAGCAATTGACCAAGTTGACATAAACTTGCTGATCATCTACCCATGCGCTACCGGCATCCATTTTTCCTGCCCAGTATTCGTAAGTAATGTAAATGAGGGATTCATCTGGGACGATGAGTTCCCAGCGATCCTTAGTGGTCTTTGTAAATGAAATGGATTCCCCTTTTGAATTTGATGCGGTAAATCCACGCAAATTTTGGGCGTAATTGGCGATTTGATACCTTCCTGCTCTCCAAGCGGGGAGTTGGAGCTGAACTTTTTCGTTGGGTGTGCACGAAAAGCGAAGATCAATTTGAAGGAATTGAGAGGCTGGATTTGGGCAGGAGATGCGGTAGTGAATCATTTTTCTGGATTGGACTAAAACAAATGTAGGACCTCGATTTGTATTTAAGAAAATGGTACTTATCTTTGCAATCCTTTTTGGGGGCAATCTCCAAGAGGAAAGTCAAGAAAGCAACTAGATTAAAGATATTCAATCATGAAAAGAACATTTCAGCCTTCTAACCGAAAGAGAAAAAATAAGCACGGATTCAGAGAAAGAATGGCGACTGCAAATGGCAGAAGGGTATTGAGAGCCAGAAGAGCAAAAGGCAGACGTAAATTGACTGTGTCTGACCAAAAGACATTGAAGAAGTAATTCTTTGAGTTGTTTTTCGTATGTTACCATACGAAAGCTTTCTTGCAATGAAGTATTCACTTCCGAAATCAGAGCGGCTTCACGCCGAAAAAAGCATAAAGGAACTTTTCGAAAAAGGTTCCTCTTTTTTTTTATACCCATTCAAGATTGTGTTTTGGGTTGGGGAGGGATTGGAAGAAAGTCCAAATCAGGTTCTTTTCTCAGTTTCTAAGAAGAAGATCAAAAAAGCAACGGGAAGGAATTTCATCAAGCGCAGGTTGAAGGAAGCGTACCGATTGAATAAATCACTGCTTCCACCTGCTGGGCTTCTTTTGGGCTTTATTTTTGTAGGAGAAGCGGGTATGTCTTTTGCAGAGCTTGAGCCCAAGGTGAAATTGGTGCTTCAAAAATTACCGAATGAATTGTCGAAAAATTTAGGGAAACATGATTCAAAAAATTAAGCGTCCGGTACTGATTTGGGTTTCTGCCCTGCTCCTAATTGGTGGTTTAGTAGCTTTTCAAACCAAAAATGATCGCCTTTTTGCCATTGCGAAGAGCATTGACATTTTTGCTGCCCTAATTCGAGAGTTGGACACCTACTATGTGGACCAAATTGATCCCGAAAAATTGTTGACAGTGGGCATTCAAGCCATGCTCGAAGAGTTGGATCCCTACACCGAATACATTCCTGAGGAGGAGTCGGACGACTTTCGAATGCTCACCACTGGTGAATATGCGGGAGTGGGGGCCTTGATTGGAAATAGAGGGGAAGGAAATATCGTAATCATGCCTTATACAGGATTTCCTGCTCAAAATGCTGGAATGCGGATTGGCGACTTGCTATTGAAAGTAGATAGCATTGCTGTTCAGAAAAAAACCACATCTGAGGTTTCTGAACTGTTGAAAGGACCGGCAAATACAGGAGTGACCGTGACGGTGAAAAGAGGAGAGGATACCCTGCGGTTTTCCTTGAACCGAAAGAAAATCAGCTTAAAGAATGTTCCTTTTTATGGAAAAATAGATGAGCAAACAGGATACATCAAACTCTCCGATTTTACAACCAATGCCTCTGCTGAGGTTCGAAATGCCTTGGTGAGTTTGAAAGCACAGGGGGCAACCCAGCTTGTATTGGACTTAAGGGACAATCCAGGAGGACTGATCAATGAGGCGGTTGAAATCGTCAACCTCTTTATTCCGAAAGGTAGAGAGGTCGTGAAGACGATCGGAAAATTGCAGCAGGTCAACTATACCTATAAAACGAACAAGACGCCAGTTGATACCAAAATAGGAATTATTGTACTGATCAACGACCGAAGTGCTTCTGCAGCCGAAATTGTGGCGGGGGCACTACAAGATTACGATCGGGCCGTGTTGCTGGGTCAGAAGTCCTTTGGCAAAGGATTGGTGCAAACCACCTTGCCTTTGAGTTTCAATGCGCAAATAAAGGTGACAACAGCCAAGTACTACATTCCAAGTGGGCGCTGTATCCAAGCCATTGATTACGCCAAATCTCGGGAAGACGGTTCTGCAAGAACTGTTCCAGATTCGTTGAGAAAGGCCTTCAAAACCGCCAATGGGAGGATTGTCTTAGATGGAGCGGGTATAGAGCCTGACGAAAAGGTAACCGAAAAATCCTATGCACCCATTTCCTACACCTTGGTAGCAGGCAATCATGTGTTTGATTATGCAACCACGTATTTTTACCAGCACCCGACTTTAGCTAGTCCAAGTACCTTTCAGGTGACGGAAGAAGTCTATGCGGACTTCAAAAAGTTTTTGGTGGGTAAGGAGTACGATTACACCACCTATACTGAGAAGTCTGTTCAGGACATGGAGAAATATTTGGCAAAGGAGTCTTATTTTGGCGAAGTCAAAGTGCAGCTGGAACAAATCAAATCCAAGGTCAACCACAGTAAAGAAAATGACCTGGATACGCATCAAAAAGAGATCAAAAAAATCCTTGGTGAAGAAATTGTATCGCGCTATTATTTCCAGGAGGGAATGATTGAAGCAAGTCTCCAGGGAGATCCGGTGATTCAATTGGCGAAGGAGTATTTTGCTACGCCTGCAAAAATGGCTAAGGCATTGTCAGGACCAGGTAAGTAAGAGATCATGGCTCGGATACTTTCTATTGAGACTTCTACATCCATTTGTTCGGTAGCAATACATGAGCGTGGGGAGTTGCGTGCTGTTTCAGAAATCAAGGAGCCGGGGGCACATGCAGAAAAATTGTTGGACTTGATAGATGCAGCGATGAAGCGGGCGGAGTTAAGTATGTCCGACCTCGACGCTGTAGCCGTTTCCCAGGGTCCGGGTTCGTATACCGGGCTACGGATTGGAGTTTCTACTGCCAAAGGAATTGCGTATGCCTTGGAGGTCCCGTTGATTGGAATCAACACTTTGCAAGCCATGGCAGCCAGCCAACTAGTCAATCAAGGAGAGTTTGTGGTTGCTGTTTTGGATGCACGACGAAAGGAAGTGTATACGCAAACCTTTGGGGATGCTCTTCAAGAAATCACTTCGATAGAGGCGCTGGTTTTGGAGGAAGGAGTCTTTGCTTCCGTTTTGGAAAAAGGAAGGGTGTATTTTGTTGGGGATGGGGTAGAAAAGGTCCAGGAGGAAGTTCAGCATGTCAATGCGCTGTTTGTAGAAGATTGGGTGAGTTCCCTTTCTGCAAAAAATATGGGTCAGTTGGCTTTTGAAAAATTTGCCCGCCAGGAATGGGAGGATCTCGCCTATTTTGTTCCCAACTACTTAAAGGAGTTTAAGGCATTGCAATCCACAAAGAATCCGTTACTAAAGCTATGAGTGAGTTGATCAATCGAGTTGCTGCCAGTTCCATCGTATCCTTGAATATGGAGGAGTTTTATCCGCAGGAGGAGCGGATCGTATTTGATCTAGCAGCTTATTTAGAGCAAGGCCTGGTGCTTCGAGAAAAGGAGTTTCGTGCAGCACTGAAAGCCAAGGATTGGCAAGAAGTGGAAGGCAAGTGGGTGGCGGTGAGTTGTAGTGCCGATGCGATTGTGCCTACTTGGGCATTCATGTTGGTGTGCACCTATTTGGAGGGAAAGGCACGAGGGTATTGTGTAGGGAATTTGGAATCATTAGAGCAGTACATTGTGGAGGAGACGCTGTCCAAGCTCCCGCTCGAATCCTTTAAAGATAGGTCGGTAGTAGTGAAAGGATGCAGCAAGGTGGCCATTCCGCTTTTCGCCTATGGGCGTTTGGTGTCCTTACTTCAGCGAGAGGCGAAGAGTCTGCTATTTGGTGAGCCTTGTAGTACGGTGCCGTTATTTAAAAAAGCAAAGCCCTGATTTTTAGCAGATAAATTCCAGTTGGGCGGAGAATTATAATTTTTGTTGGTAAAATTCTTGCGTAATCTAGATGGGTACGCTATGTTTGCACTCCCGTTCAAGAATATGTCTTGTCGCAAGGGAAATTTTAAGTGTTGATATCGTGATTTTTACAACTTTTTTCAAGACTCTGTTTTGTAAAGAAGAAACTAAATACGATCTTTGCACTCGCATTTGGGACTAGGGTCTCGCTATTTTCCAAAATCGTTGGAAAAAAAGTTCTTTGAAGTGATGTAAGGCAAAAAAGATTAACCTGAGAATGGGGTGGTTTATGGGTATGATTTACCTGTAGACTGACTTATAATAGACAACATACAATGGAGAGTTTGATCCTGGCTCAGGATGAACGCTAGCGGCAGGCCTAA